>CANFYD010000011.1 GCA_947450745.1 Burkholderiales bacterium | reverse complement strand
TGAAGGGTGACGCCAAAGTCATTGCGTACTTGAACGCGCAGCTCAAGAACGAACTCACGGCCATCAACCAGTATTTTTGCATTACCGCATGCTGAAAAACTGGGGCTTCGCGCGTCTTGCCAAACATGAGCATGACGAATCGATCGAAGAGATGAAGCATGCCGACAAGCTGATGGATCGCATCCTGATGCTGGAAGGTCTGCCCAATCTGCAGGATCTGGGCAAGCTCTACATCGGCGAGACCGCCATTGAAGTGCTGCACTGTGACCTGAAGATCGAGACCGGCTCACACCCGCTGTTGACCGAGGCGATCGCTTATTGCGAAAGCGTGCGGGACTATGTGTCGCGCGAGGTCTTGCAAGGCATCCTGACGGACACCGAAGAGCACATCGACCACCTCGAAACGCAGATCGGTTTGGTCGCCCAGTTGGGTGAGCAAAACTGGTTGCAGTCGCAAGTGGGCGACGGTCCGGGCTGACGCAATTGAGGACGGCGCAGATCGGACGGCGCAGTAGGTCAGACGGCAGTAGGGCCACAAATCACGTATTGATAATGATTCGTATTTGATTTAAAGTGGCTTTGGCTCAACAAGAGCCGAAGCCACGGACCCTCGCCATGATTGTTTGCCTCTGCCACCGCATTTCCGACCGCGACATTCATCGCAACGTTGAAGCAGGTTTGCGCAACTTCGACTTGTTGCAGGACGAAACCGGTCTGGCCTCTGCCTGTGGCTGCTGCCACGATTGCGCCCGCGAAGTGTTCGATGCCGCGATGGTCAAGAGCAGCCACCGCGCTTGCTCGCCGATCTATCCCGCTGACCGGACCGGCCCGCTCAGTCCCCAAGTCATCACCATCGTACGCAACTGACTGCCGCGCAGGTTCCGCCATGCGCGGGTCGCGACCCGCCCTACGGTGAGTCCAGCCACTGGCTCTGCACGCCCATGTGACGCGGTCATGCGACAGTCGGCGCTCGACATGACACGACATGAGGCGAACCGAACATGACAACTCCCGATCAAGACCTCTTCCCTGGCTATTTGCGCCGCCAGATTCAAGTGGCCCCCGATATACAAATCCACACGCTGGTAGGCGCGGCTGGCAAGCCGCCGTTGCTGCTGCTGCATGGACACCCGCAGACGCATGCGATCTGGCACCGTCTGGCCCCGCAGTTGGCTGAGCATTTCAGCTTGGTGCTGTGCGACCTGCGCGGCTATGGCGATTCCTCCAAGCCGCCCGGCGCTGCCGACCACGCCAACTACAGCAAGCGGGTGATGGCGCAAGACTTGCTGAGCGTGATGCAGTCGCTCGGCCACGAGCGTTTTGCCGTGCTGGCGCATGACCGGGGTGCTCGCGTGGCGCATCGCTTGGCCGCCGACCACGGCGAGGCCATCAGCCGCTTGGTGGTGCTGGATATCGCGCCCACGCTGGCCATGTACGAGCAAACCAACGAGGCCTTTGCGCGCGCCTACTGGCATTGGTTCTTCCTGATCCAGCGCTCACCACTGCCCGAACGACTGATCGAAGCCGACCCGGCCGCCTACCTCCGTGACGTGATGGGCAGCCGCAGTGCCGGCCTGGCACCGTTCGACCCGCGCGCGCTGGCTGAGTACACACGCTGCATCCAGCAGCCCGGTGCCGCTCACAGCATGTGCGAGGACTACCGCGCCGCCGCCGGCATCGACCTTGAGCACGACCGTGCCGACCGCGCCGCAGGCCGCCAACTGGCGATGCCGCTGCTGGCGCTCTGGGGTGCCGACGGCATCGTGCAGCGCTGCTTCAAGCCGCTGCAGGAATGGCAGCGAGTGGCGGCCGATGTGCGGGGCTTCGCCTTGACCTGCGGCCATTACATGCCCGAGGAAGCGCCCGATGCCGTGTTGGAGCGAGCGCTGCCTTTCCTGTTGGAAGCTGCTTAGAGCCCCAGGCCGGCGGCGATCAGTGCCGAGTCAAGCTCGGCAAAGACGCTGTTGTGGCGCTCGGTCAGCGGCCCGCCGCCCGGGATCACCTCACCGGCCGCCGTGTAGCCGATGGCCTTGAACTTCCAGGCCGAGTTGATCCATTTCAGGTTGCCGACGTGTACATCCTGGCCAAGCAAAACCCGGCAGAGCTGCGCATCGACCGGGCTGAGCGTGAGTTGCTGTTGCAGCGCCGCTGACCGGACTTGTTGAACCGGCGCAATTCCCCACTCGCCGCTTTGCGCGTCCTGGCCGACCCGGCCCTCGCCCTGCAGCTTGTACAGGTGGGCGCGCAGGCTGCGCAGCGCCACCGGGTGCAAACGCGGCGGCGTGTCGGCATACACCTGCGCCAGCAGCACGGCCTCGTCGGCCGGCCCCAGCGCTGTGGTGGCCGCCAGCACCTTGGCTTCGCGCCCGAGCCGGTGGGCAATGGTCTGGCGCACCAGTTGATGCGGCTGGTCGATCAGGAAGCCGTGGCCCGGTGCCAGCCAGGCTAGCGTCTCCGCATACAAGCGGTGCAGCGAGTCCAGGTACAAGCTCATGTCGCCATCGGGCGGGTTGATGACGACGGTCGAGCCCTGCATCAGGTGGTCGCCGGTGAACAGCAGCTGTTCTTCTTCCAGCAAATAGCACAGGTGGTTGCTGGCATGGCCGGGCGTGTGGATGGCGCGCAGCGTGACACCTTCGCCCAGTAGCAGTCGGTCGCCATCGGCCAGCACCTGGTCGGGCAAAAAGCTGGCGTCCTGCCATTCCGGGTGATGGGCGACCCGGCCGTAGCAGAGTGCGCCGGTAGCGGCCTTCAGCGCCGCCGCCGCAGGCGAATGATCGATGTGAGTGTGGGTCACGATGATGCGGGTGATCGGGCCTGGAGCTGCGGCCAGCAAGGCGGCGATATGCGCGGCGTCGTCGGGGCCGGGGTCGAGCAAGGCCCACTCGTCGCTGCCCGGTGCGCCGATGAAATAGCTGTTGGTGCCCGGCCCGGTCATCTGGCTGCCGTTGCCGGCGGTGACCCGCAAGACGCGCGGCGACAACCACACCGGCCGGCCCGGTTGCAGCAGCGTCCAGACTTTGCCGTGGCCGTCCGGGTCCAGCCGCCCGATCTCTGCATAAGCCCGCTCGCCGGGCATCACCACGCAGCGGCCGCTGGCGTCCTGACCCAGGCGTGGGCGGATCAGTGGCATGTGCAGTTGCGCCCGCGCGGCGTCGATGACGGCCTGCGCGGTGGCAAAGCCGGCCAGATGTTTCAAGGTGTGGCTGGTGACATTCAATAACTTCAGGCCGCGCGCCTCGTCCAGCGCCTCGGCCGGGGTCAGCCACAGCAACTCGACCGTCTCGGTGGCGTCATGCCGGGCCGTCTGCTGCGGCGGGGCCAGTGCGACGAAGAAGCGGGTGTCGAAGATCTTGGGCAAGCCGGCCGGCGTCAACCAGTGGCTGTAGTAAGCCAGTTCATTGACGGCCAGCTTGACGCCCAAGCGCTGGCAGACCTCGGCCATGTCGAGCGTGTTGGCGTGCAGCGCGTGGCGTAGCGCCAGCAAGGCCTCGCCGTCCAGCCCGTCTCGCCCATCGAGAGCGATCAACTGACCCGAAGCGTCGCTGGCAAACAGCAGACCGGCTTCTTCAAAGCACTCGCGCACCGCCGCAATCCAGTAGTTCAGGCCTTGGTCCGACGTGGCCAATCTGGCGTTGGCGGCTGTGACGTCAAGGCCGGTGCACAGCTCGGTGTGGCCGGCGTCCGCCTTGTCCAGCAAACCGCCAGGGAACACGGCCGCGCCGGAGTTCTGGTCACCGGGCCGGTCCGCCCGGCGCAGCATCAGAACTTCAAGCCCGCGCGGGGCGTCGCGCAGCACGATGACGCTGGCGGCTTGGCGTGCCTTGACCGGTTCTGTCGGCGCGGCCGACGCGGTGGCCGATGGGGTTGGGTTCATGAATGCTCCATTTGTATAGCCACCGGCATGCGCGCGGCCGTCTTTGTCAGCCGCATTCTCTCCGAGCCCGCTGTGATCCGGCCCGGTGGGCGCGTCTTCGCGTGATGGGCGGCCCAGCCAAGTCTGCTAGATTGCGCGCATTCGTCCCTCTGATTGCGCTTCCATGTCTGACACTACCCCGTCCTTTTTCAGCCGCTTGAGCTTGGGTTTTTCCACGCTTTTTGCGCTGCTGTCCGACCCCGCACTGGCGGCTCGGCTGCAAACGCTGCGCGCCGGCGTGCCGCCCGCACCAACCGCACCCGTCCCGGCACCTGTTCCCGCCCCCACTCCAGTCGCCCCCGTGCTGAGAATCGCCACCCCCGACGCGGCTTTGCAATTGCTCGGCCTGTTGCAGCGCGAAGCCCGCTTCATCGACTTCATCCAGGAGGACATGGCCAGCTATTCCGACGCCGACATCGGGGCCGCCGCACGCTTGGTGCATGCCGGCTGCGGCAAGGTCTTGAGCGAGCATTTCACGCTGGCCCCGGCCCGCAGTGAGGCCGAAGGCACTCGGCTTGTGGTGGAGGCCGGTTTTGACGCCGCCAGCACACGCCTGACCGGCAATCTGCAGGGTCAGCCGCCGTTCCGTGGCGTGCTGCGTCACCCGGGTTGGCGGGTCACCGAGGTGCGCTTGCCGCGCCTGACCGAAGGCCATGACGCCCACATCCTGGCCGCCGCCGAGGTGGAGCTGTGAACAACACCCACCCTGATTTCAAGCCCCGCTACGCTATCGGCATCGACCTCGGCACCACCCATTGCGCGCTGTCCTGGGTGGATTTGAGCGCAGCGGACGACAGCAACAGCCCGCCGCAGATCCTGCCTATCCCCCAGCAAAGCGCGCCCGGTGCGGTGCAAGACTTTGCCCTGCTGCCGTCGTTTTTGTACCTGCCCCATGCCGATGAGTTTGCGGCCGGCGACCTGGGCCTGCCCTGGCATGCCAACCCGTCGGCCGTGGTTGGCGAATGGGCCCGCAGCCATGGCGCGCAAACCCCGATCCGCTTGGTGTCGAGCGCCAAAAGCTGGCTCGGCCATGCCGGGGTGGACCGCCGCGCTGCCATTTTGCCCAGCGGCATGGCCGGATCAGCCGACGCTGACGCCGCTGCCGACGAGTTGCAGCGCATCTCGCCGCTGGAAGCCAGCACCCGCTACCTGGCCCATTTGCGCGATGCCTGGAACCACAGCCACCCCGACGCCCCGTTTGCTCAGCAAGCGCTGACGGTCACCATTCCGGCCTCCTTTGACCCGGCCGCCCGTGAGCTGACCGCCGAGGCCGCGCAAGCCGCCGGTTATGAAGGTGTCACCTTGCTGGAAGAACCGCAGGCCGCGCTGTACAGCTGGATCGCCCAAAGTGCGGGCGGTTGGCGCAAGCAGGTCAAGGTGGGCGACGTGATTCTGGTCGTCGATGTGGGCGGTGGCACCAGCGACTTTTCACTGATCGCGGTGGTCGAGCGCGAGGGCAATCTGCAGCTGCACCGGGTCGCGGTGGGCGAGCACATCTTGCTCGGTGGCGACAACATGGACCTGGCCCTGGCCCACGGCGTGGCGCGCCAATTGGCCGCCGACGGCAAGCCGCTGGATGCCTGGCAGCTGCGTGCGCTGACCTATTCCTGCCGCCAAGCCAAGGAGAAGCTGCTCAGCCAGCCCGAGCTGCTCAGCGCGCCGCTGCTGATTCCCAGCCGGGGCCGGCGCTTGATCGGCGGCTCGATCAACACCGAGTTGGCGCGCGACGCCTTGACGGCGACCATTCTGGAGGGCTTTTTCCCCCAGGTGGCGAGCAGCGCCCGGCCGCTCACGCGGGCCCGCTCCGGCCTCACGCAACTCGGCTTGCCCTATGCGCAAGACGCGGCCATCACCCGCCATTTGGCCGCGCTGCTCGGCCGCCAAGTGGGGGCCACCGACGGGCTGCAGGGCGCCACCAACCCTTCAGCTACCGCCGAGGCCAGCTTTTTGCACCCGACCGTCGTGCTGTTCAATGGCGGCGTGTTCAAGTCCGACCTGCTGGTGCAGCGCACACTGGCTACGCTGAACGGCTGGCTGGCCGAGGAGGGTGCACCGGCCGCCAAGCTGCTGGACGGGGCTGACCTGGACTTTGCCGTCGCCCGCGGTGCGGCTTATTACGGCCGCGTCCGCCAAGGCCAGGGGATTCGCATCCGTGGCGGCACGGCGCAGGCTTATTACGTCGGCATCGAGTCGGCGATGCCGGCGGTGCCAGGCATGGAGCCGCCGGTGCAAGCGCTGTGCGTGGCCCCGTTCGGCATGGAAGAAGGCTCCGAGGCCGCGCTGCCCGCGCAGGAGTTCGGCCTGGTGGTGGGCGAGCCGGTGCGCTTCCGCTTCTTTGGCTCGTCGGTGCGGCGTCAGGACACGGTCGGCCTGCTGCTCGACTTCTGGACCCCGGACGAGTTGCAGGAGTTGGCCGAAATCGAAGCCAACTTGCCTGCCGAGGGCCGCGCTGCGGGCGAGGTGGTGGCCGTCAAGCTGCACGCCCGCGTGACCGAAGCCGGCACGCTGGAGCTGCTGGCGGTGCCGCGCAACGGCGGTGCGGGCTGGAAGGTTGAATTTGAGGTGCGTGCGGACGCACGGAACGCCGAGAGCACTGCCAACACGGTGCTTTAGTCCGATGACCCGTTTCATCGTCGGTATCGACCTGGGCACCACCCACACGGTGCTCGCTTTCACTGAGCTGCCTGAACCGACTGATGGCCCCAGCGGAGCGGAGCTTGTGTCGGCGCAGATCCAGCTGTTCAACATCCCGCAACTGGTGGCGGCGGGCGAGGTCGCTGCGCTGCCGCTGCTGCCTTCGCTGCGCTTCCATCCGGCGCCCGGCATGCTGCTGCCCGCCGATCTGCAACTGCCGTGGCCCAGCCAAGAGTCCGCTGTGCTCGGCCGCTTTGCGCAAGAGCTGGGCGCTCAGGTGCCGGGCCGGCTGGTCGCCAGCGCCAAGAGCTGGCTCTCGCATGCCGGGGTGGACCGCAGCGCGCCCATCCTGCCCTGGGGCGCGCCGGCTGAGGTGGAGAAGGTCTCGCCGCTGGCGGCCAGTGCCAGCCTGCTGGCCCATCTGCGTGCGGCCTGGAACGCGCAGCACCCGACCGCGTTGCTGGAGCATCAGCAGATTGTGCTGACCGTGCCGGCTTCTTTTGACGAAGCCGCGCGGGTCTTGACCGTCGAGGCCGCCACGCTTGCCGGTTTGCCGGCAGTGCGCTTGATCGAGGAGCCGCAAGCGGCGTTCTACGACTGGGTCTACGGCCACCGCGACCGCTTGGCTGCCGATCTGGCCCAGAGCCACCGCGTGCTGGTCTGCGATGTCGGCGGCGGCACCACCGACATGACCCTGATCGACATCGATTGGCAAGATGGCCAGCCGCAGCTGACCCGCAGCGGCGTCGGCGACCATCTGGTGCTGGGCGGCGACAACATGGACCTGGCGCTGGCCCAACTGGTCGAGCAGCGCCTGGGCCGAGCCGAGCGCCTGTCCGCCGCCCAACTGGCGCAACTGACCCAACGCTGCCGCGCCGCCAAGGAGCTGTTGCTGGCACCCGATGCGCCGGCCAGCACCACCGTCACGCTGCTGGGTGGCGGGGCCAAGCTGATTGGAAATGCGCTTTCCGCCACGCTGACCCAGGCCGATCTGGAACAGGTGCTGGTCGAGGGGTTTTTTCCGCGTGTGGCGCTTGACGCGCAAGTTCAGCGCAGCCGCAGCGGGTTGGTGGCGTTTGGCCTGCCCTATGCGCAGGACGCCGCGATCACCCGCCACATCGCCGCCTTTTTGCAGCGCAACCCGGGCGCGCTGCCCGACACCTTGCTGCTCAACGGCGGCGTCTTCCATGCCGCGCCGCTGGTGCAGCGCTTGCATCAGACACTGAGCGACTGGAGCCCGCAGCCGCTGCACTTGCTGGACAACCCGCAGCTCGACGCCGCGGTGGCACGCGGCGCGGTGGCTTATGCGTTGGCCCGTGCGGGCCGGGCGCCGCGCATTGCCGGTGGCTCGGCGCGCAGCTATTTTCTGGTGCTGGACGACGGCCTGACCAGCCAGCGCGGCATCTGTGTGTTGGCCCACGGTGCCCAAGAAGGGCAGGCCGTGACGCTGACCGAGCGCACCTTTGCGCTGCGGCTGGCGCGGCCGGTGCGCTTTTATCTGGCCTCCAGCGTCACCGACACCGGCCACCAGCCGGGCGAGCTGATCGATTTTTCCGAGCACTCGGCAGGACAAGCACAAGGCCGCAGCCGCTTCGTCCGCCTGCCGCCGATCGCCACCGTCGTGTCGTCCGAGGGCCGGGCGCGCGACGTGCTGGTGCAATTGAGCACCGCGCTGACGGAAGTCGGCACGCTGGAGATGCACTGCACGGCGGTGGATGACCCGACACAGCGCTGGCAGCTGGAGTTCTTGTTGCGCGCCGACGCCGACGCTGCGGCAGCACTGGGTGAGCCGGCCCAGCACCCGCAGATCAAAGAGCTGCGCGCCGCCATCGAGCGCATCTACGGTGGCCGGGGCGCTGCCCTGGAGCCCAAGGACGTCAAGCAATTGCGCGCCCAGTTGGAGCGCTTGGCCGGCAGCCGCGACAGCTGGGACTTGCCCCTGCTGCGCGCCGTCTTCACCGCGCTGTTCGACGGTGCCAAGCGCCGCCGCCGCTCGCCCGCCCATGAGCGGCAATGGTTCAACTGGGTCGGCTACGCGCTGCGCCCCGGCTTTGGTCAGCCGCTGGACGACTGGCGCGTGCAGCAGCTGTGGGCCTTGTTCGAGCCCGGCATCGCCTTCAGCCGCGAGCCCCAGCATTGGTCTGAGTGGTGGATTCTGTGGCGGCGCGTGGCCGGCGGCTTGACCGGTGAGCAGCAAGACATGGTGTTCGACGCCGTGGCTTACTACTTGCAACCGGCCGGTTGCCAGGAGGTCGAGCCACCTGACGGCCCGGCCATGCAGGGGCTCGACGACTTGCTGCGCATGGTCGCCTCGTTCGAGCGCCTGTCCGTCGCCCACAAGGCGCAGCTCGGTCACTGGCTGCTGCAGCGCCTGCAAACACCGGGCGAGAACCCGCAAACCTGCTGGGCCTTGGGCCGCATCGGTGCCCGCCAACCGCTTTACGGCGGCTTGCACCAAGTCGTGCCGCCGGAGATCGCCGCGCAGTGGCTGGAGGTTTTGCTGGCGCTGGATTGGGATGAGATCGAACCGGCCGCCTTTGCCGCCACGCAAATCGCCCGAGCCACCGGCGACCGGGCCCGTGATGTGGCGCAAACGCTGCGTGACCGCGTGCTGCAGCGCCTGCTGGCCAACCGCGCTCCCGACGCCTGGATCACCCTGGTCCGCGACGTCACGCCGCTGACCGAGGCCGATGCCCGGCGGGTTTTCGGCGAATCGTTGCCGGTGGGTTTGAAGTTGGTGGAGTGACTGAAGTGAAGGCTTGGCTTCAAGCCTTCACTGCGCACCGTTCATTCACGACCAGCCTGCCCCGGTCCGTTCAAACCGCCGCCAGCGCCTGCTCCAGGTCTTCCAGCAGGTCGTCGATATGCTCGATGCCGACTGACAAGCGCACCATGTCCTCCTTCACGCCGGCCCGCTCCAGCTCGGCGGGGTTGAGCTGACGGTGTGTCGTCGAGGCAGGGTGGCAGGCGAGCGATTTGGCGTCGCCGATATTGACCAGGCGGGTGAACAGTTGCAGCGCGTCCTGGAACCGGGCACCGGCCTCGCGGCTGTCGCTCGCCTTCAGTCCGAAGCTGATGATGCCGGAGGCACGGCCGCCCATGTACTTCTGCGCCAAGCCGTGATCCACATGGTCGGGCAGGCCGGCGTAGTTGACCCAGCCGACCTTGGCATGCGTCTGCAAATGGCGGGCGATGCGCAGGGCGCTGTCGCAAATCCGGTCCATGCGCAGCGGCAGGGTTTCGATGCCTTGCAGAATCTGGAAGGCCGCCATCGGGCTCAAGGCCGCCCCCATATTGCGCAGCGGCACGACGCGTGCGCGACCGATGTAGGCCGCCGCCCCGAGGGCCTCGGTGTAGACCACGCCGTGGTAGCTGATGTCGGGCTCGTTCAGGCGCTTGAAGCGTTCCTTGTGCTGGTCCCACGGGAACTTGCCCGAATCGACAATGATGCCGCCTATCGTCGTGCCGTGGCCGCCGAGGTATTTGGTCAGCGAGTGAACGACGATGTCCGCGCCATGCTCGAACGGACGGCACAGGTAGGGGCTGGGCACGGTGTTGTCCACGATCAGCGGCACACCGTGTGCATGGGCGACGGCGGCCAGCGCTGCCAGGTCGGTCACATTGCCCAGCGGGTTGCCCACCGATTCACAGAACAGCGCTTTGGTGCGGCCGTCGATCAGCTTGGCGAATGATGCGGGGTCGCGGTAATCGGCAAAGCGCACCTCGATGCCCAGCTGCGGGAAGGTGTGGGCGAACAGGTTGTAGCTGCCGCCGTACAGCGTGGACGCCGACACGATGTTGTCGCCGGCCTCGGCAATGGTTTGAATCGAGTAGGCAATCGCCGCCATGCCCGAGGCCACGGCCAAGGCGCCCACGCCGCCCTCCATCGCCGCTACGCGCGCTTCCAGCACCGCGTTGGTCGGATTCATGATGCGGCTGTAGATATTGCCCGCCACTTTCAGGTCGAACAGGTCGGCCCCGTGTTGGGTGTTGTCGAACGCAAAAGCCACCGTTTGATAGATCGGCACGGCGACCGCTTTGGTGGTCGGGTCGGGCGTGTAGCCGCCATGAACGGCCAGGGTTTCAAATCTCATCGGTCAATCTCCAGCAAACAAGGTGGGTTGGGGCGAAATTAGTTGGGTTCAAGAAGCCAAGGCCACGGTGGCGACCGGTGGCGGGATCGCAATCGGCGCGCTGCCGAGGATCTGATTCAGCGCGGCGTCGAGCCGGGCCACCGTGCGCTCGACGTGGTGGAGTTTGTCAAGCCCGAACAAACCGATGCGAAAGCTCTTGAAGTCCGGCCCCTCGTCGCATTGCAGCGGCACGCCGGCGGCGGTCTGCAAGCCCGCCCCGATGAAGGCGCGGCTGCTGTGCAAGCCGTCGTGGTCGGTATAGCTGACGACCACGCCGGGCGCTTGAAAGCCTTCCGCTGCGACGCTGCGCAGGCCTTTTCCGGTCAACAGCTCGCGCACTCGGCGGCCCAGTTCCCACTGTTCGGCACGCAGTTTTTCGAAGCCGTAGGCGCGGGTCTCCAGCATCACATCGCGGGTGGCGGTCAGCGCATCGGTGGGCAGTGTCGCGTGGTAGGCGTGGCCGCCGCCTTCGTAGGTTTCCATGATCTGCAGCCACTTTTTCAGGTCGATCGCAAAGCTGCTGCTGGTCGTGGCGTCGATGGCGCTGCGGGCGCGCTCGCTCAGCATCACGAAAGCGCAGCAGGGCGAGCCGCTCCAGCCCTTTTGCGGCGCGCTGATCAGCACGTCTACGCCGGTGGCCTGCATGTCCACCCAGACGGCACCCGAGGCGATGCAGTCCAGCACGAACAAGCCGCCCACCGCGTGAACCGCATCGGCCACCGCGCGCAAATAGTCGTCCGGCAAGATCAAGCCGGCCGCTGTCTCGACATGCGGTGCAAAGACCACATCGGGCCGCTGCGCCTGGATGGCCGCCAGCACTTCGGCAATCGGTGCGGGTGCGAACGGCATCTGCTGGCCGGCGGCGATCGGCCTGGCCTTCAGTACCTGCTGCTCGGCGGGGATTTGCCCCATCTCGAAGATTTGAGTCCAGCGGTAGCTGAACCAGCCATTGCGCAGCACCAGTGTTTTGCGCCCGCTGGCGAACTGCCGAGCCACCGCCTCCATGCCGAAGCTGCCGCTGCCGGGCACGACGATGGCCGAGCGCGCCTGGTAAACCTCCTTCAGCACGGCCGAGATGTCGCGCATCACGCCCTGGAATTTCTGCGACATGTGGTTGACCGCACGGTCCGTGAACACCACGGAGTATTCAAGCAAGCCGTCGGGGTCGATATCGGGCAGCAATCCAGGCATGGGGAACCTCTTTTCAGGGTTGTGAATTTGTCTCTTTTTTCGAAGTCGCAGCTTATCACCGGGCTCGGAGGCTGCCATTGCGCTGTGTTGCGGCTCCCTGCAACCGGCAATTCCCGCCGCCCAAAAGAAAATCCGCAACAGCCGATGCTGTTGCGGATTTGGTGTCAGTCGTAGGGCGGGTCGCGACCCGCGTGTGGCCGACCGTGGCAGCGTCGCAGAAATCGGTCGCGGGTTGCGCCCCGTCCGACCTCACTGCTTGGGCTTTTACTTGAGCGGCGTCGCCTTGATGGCGCTGTGGGTCGTCACTTCGGCCTTGGCGTCTGTGCTTGCGGCGGCAGGCTTGGCGGTGTGCTTGCTGTGCTTGACCGCTTTGTGGGCGGGCTTGGCAGCGTCAGCTGTTGTGGCTGTTGCGGCCGTTGCGGCTGTGGTGGTGCTGGCGGTAGCGGCGACAGCTGCGACCGGCTTGACCTCAGCTTTCACTGCGGTGGCGGCTGTTGTCGTGGTGGCGTGGGGTGCCACCACGGCGGCCGGTGCGGCGGCCGGTTGGGCCATTGCAACGCCAACGGTCAGAGCCAGCAAAGTGGAAGCCAGAGCAGTTTTCAGAGCATTCATCAGGATTTCTCCAAGGGTTGCGAAAGACCCCTGCACAACGACGTCCAACAAACCGTCGTTGACGCTTGCCGCTGACTGTTGCAATCACTTACAAGCCCCGCCGACCTGCTCTGCGCCCTTACCTCGGCCGGCTGCCGGAGGACATGGATGATTGCCGCTGACAATGCACAGTCCACTTCGGAGACCCCATGACATTCCGCCACCTGGCGTGTTCAGCCCTAAGGCGTCGCTTGATCCTTTCAGCGGCCGCCCTCTGCTTGACCCTGCCGAGCGCTTTCGCCCAAGCCCAAGCGCAAACGCAAACGCAGGCCTACCCGAACCGTGCGGTCCGCTGGATCGTGCCGTTTGCGGTCGGCACGGCTCCGGATTTGTTGGCGCGCGTGGCGGCACAACAGCTCAGCGCGCAATGGGGCCAGCCGGTCATTGTGGTCAACCGGGCGGGGGCGGGGGGCAGCGTCGGCGCGGCCGAGGTCGCCAAGGCGGCGCCCGATGGCTACACCCTGCTGGTGACCGGCAGCAGCAGTTACGCCGCCGCGCTGCCGCCGCAAGCCAAGGCACCGGCCGGGCCGGGGGAGGGTTTGACGCCGGTGGCGCATTTGGCCGATGCCGCCAACGTGTTGCTGGTGCCGATGGCGTTGCCGGTCAAGAACGTCAAAGACTTGATCGCTCTGGCCAAGCGCAAACCGGGCGAACTGAACTTCGCGTCGGGCGGCAACGGCACGCTGGCGCACCTGACCGGCGAGGCCTTCAATCAGCAAGCCGGCATCGTCACCACTCACATCCCTTACCGCGTGACTTCGATGGCGATGCCCGACCTGATCGCCGGCAATGTGCATCTGATGTTCGACAGCCTGGCCTCCGGTCTGCCGCATGTGCAGGCCGGCCGGCTCAGGGCGCTGGCCGTCACCGGCCGGGTCCGCTCGGTGCAGACGCCTGAGTTGGCGACCTTGGCGGAGTCAGGTGTCACCGGTTTGAGCGGCTTCGAGTCGGTCGCCTGGTTCGGCCTGTTCGGCCCGGCCGGTTTGCCGCCGGCCGTCGTGAATAAACTGAGTGCCGAGATCAACACCGCCGTGCAAGCCAAAAACTTGCGCGAGCAACTGCTGAAATTGGGTGCCGAAGCGGCGCAGGCTGGCAGCCCGGCCCGCTTCAACGCGCTGATCGAGGCCGACAGCGAGCGCTGGAACCGACTGATTCGTGAACGCAAGATCAACCAGGAATGACGACGCCATGAGCAAGAACTTCGACTGGAACAACCGCTACCCCAGCACGCGCAGCCCCGTGTTCGCACGCAATATCGTGGCCACCTCGCACCCGCTGGCTGCCCAAGCCGGCTTGCGCATCCTGGCGCAAGGCGGCAACGCGGTGGACGCCGCCATTGCCACGGCAGCCTGCATGACGCTGGTCGAGCCGTGCAGCAACGGCTTGGGCTCCGACGCGTTCTGTGTCGTCTGGGACGGCCAGCAGCTGCACGGCCTGAATGCCTCGGGCACGGCGCCCGCCGCTTGGACGCCCGAGCATTTCTTCAAAACCTATGGCGCCGACGCCAGCGCGCCACCGAAGCGCGGCTGGGGCGCGGTGACCGTGCCCGGCGCGGTGGCGGGTTGGGTGGCGTTGAGCGACAAGTTCGGCAAGCTGGCGTTTGCCGACCTTATGGCACCGGCCATCGAGATTGCCGAACGAGGCTATGCCGTGCCGGTGATCGTGCAGAGCAAATGGGCGATGGCGGCCGCGCTGCCCGACTTGACCTCCCAGCCCGGCTTTGCGCAGGCCTTCATGCCTTATGGCCGTGCGCCCGCCGTGGGCGAGCTGTTCATGTTCCCCGAAGCCGCCCGCACGCTGAAGCTGATTGCCGAGTCCAAAGGCGAGGCCTTCTACCGGGGCGAAGTGGCGGCGGCCGTGGCCGAGTTTGCCCGCCAGACCGGCGGTGCGATCACGGCGGCCGACTTTGCCGCTTATCAGCCGGAATGGGTGGAGACGATTTCGCAGGACTATGCCGGCCACCAATTGCATGAGATTCCGCCGAACGGGCAGGGCATTGCGGCCTTGATTGCGCTGGGCATCTTGAAGCATCTGGACCTGCCCGCCCACGCGCTGGACGGCGTGGCCTCGCAGCACCTGCAGATCGAGGCGATGAAGCTCGCCTTTGCCGATGTCTACGCCCATGTGGCCGATGCACGGGCGATGCGGGTGAGCGTCGAAGAGATGCTGGACCCCAGCTATCTGGCCGGCCGCGCCAAGTTGATTGACATGAAGCGGGCACAAGATTTCAAGGCTGGCAACCCGGTCAAGGGCGGCACCATCTACCTGAGCACGGCGGACGAGAGCGGCATGATGGTCAGCTTCATCCAGAGCAACTACATGGGGTTTGGCTCGGGCCTGGTGGTGCCGGGCTACGGGGTGTCGCTGCAGAACCGGGGCCACGGCTTCAGCCTGCAAGCCGGTCACCCGAACGTGGTGGCTCCGGGCAAGCGGCCGTTCCACACCATCATTCCGGCCTTTTTGATGAAGGATGGCCAGCCGCAAATGAGCTTCGGCGTGATGGGCGGCAATATGCAGCCGCAAGGCCATATGCAAACCCTGGTGCGCATGCTCGATTACGGTCAGAACCCGCAAGCCGCTTGCGATGCGCCGCGCTGGCGCTTCAACGAGGGCTTGTCGATCAACGTCGAAGCGCACATGCCGACCGCCACGCTGGACGGCCTGCGCGCGCTGGGCCACGACATCGGCGACATCCACGACAGCTACCAGGACTACGGTGCCGGCCAATTCATCTGGCGCCAAGGCGACCCCAGCACGCAAGGCTACGTGGCCGCCAGCGACCCGCGCCGGGATGGGGCTGCGGTGGGGTTTTAAAGTGACGCAGCGCTATGGTTAGAACCACTCTCTGACCACGAGGACTCGACACCGGGATAATCAACATTCGTTGACAGCGATGATGAGTGATGTATATCATGAGGTATACCGCACCATCAGAGGGATTCCAGCATGCACCAAACTGCCAAAATATTTGCCACCGGCCGTAGTCAGGCGGTGCGCTTGCCGCTGGAGTTCCGCTTTGACGTCGCCGAGGTATTTATTCGCCGCGACCCCGCCACTGGCGATGTGATCTTGTCCCGCAAGCCGACCGATTGGCAAGGTTTGCTGGATGCTGTGGCTCAAAACAAAGACGACGATGCGGGCTTGGAGCGCCGCCAGACGCATTCGCAGACACAGACGCGGCGCGACCCCTTTGACGACTGGCAGGAATGACTCAGCCCTACCTGCTCGACACCAATGTGGTCAGCCACATCATGCAAGGACGCGATGCAGCACTGCTGGCACGCTTGAGTCAGGTGCCCGTGGGGCAGGTCGTGATGTCCAGCGTGACCTTGGCCGAGTTGGAGTACGGCTTGCATCGCAAAGGGCAACCCCCTCGCTTGAGAAATGCCCTGACCCAAGTGCTGCTGCGCATCGACGTTCTGCCTTGGGATGAAACGGTTGCCACTTGCTACGGCGAGTTGTGCAGCACGCTGGAAGCCCAAGGCATCAACCTCAGTGACTTTGACATGATGATCGCCGCCCATGCGGTATCGCTGGATCTCACCCTGGTCAGTCGTGACAAAGCGTTCGCCCAAGCAGCTGGACCGCGCTTGAGGTTGGAGATTTGGTAGCTGCGGTGGTTGTCGGGCGATCTGGCGCAAAAATTGGGTTGCTTGGAGGGTGAGTTTGTCCGGAGCCTACGATCTGTGTAATCGGATCACGAGCATCCGGCCAACGACGCAAGGCGGCCGCGCAGTAAATAGTTCGCACCTTCTCACTCTCGCAGTTAAAACCACTCGCTTACCGCGAGGACCATGGCCCAGGGCTTCATCAAAGCCGGGGCCTGTTGATGATGGAGACATTGATGCCAACCCGCCTACAAATCTGGGCCGCTCAGCTGCGCCAAGCCTTCACCTTGCCGCCCGGTGATTTGCTGCGCGATCTGGTGTACCGGCGGCTCTGGACGTCCATCCTGATCAGCTCGCTGGGCGGGCAGATCACCATGCTGGCGCTGCCCTTGACGGCTGCCGTGTTGCTGAACGCCAGCCCGACGCAAATGGGCTTGCTGACGGCCACCGAGATTGCGCCGTTCGTGCTTTTTTCGCTGCCGGTCGGGGTCTGGCTGGACCGCGTGCGCAAACTGCCGGTCTACATCGTCGGCGAAACCGCGCTGGCGCTGGCCGTGGCCACCGTGCCGCTGGCGGCCTGGTTCGGCATGCTGACGATGAACTGGCTCTACGTCGTCGGCTTCATTCTTGGCACGGTGTACACGATTGCCGGCAGCGCGGCGCAAATCGTCCTGACGCAGGTGGTGAGCCGCGACCGCCTGGTCGAAGCCCATGCCAAGAACGCGCTCGCTTCGTCCGGTGCCGAAGTGGCTGGGCCTGGTGTGGCCGGCGTGCTGATCAAGCTGATGGGCGCACCGATGGCGCTGGCGATTGACGCCTTACTGGTGCTGGTGTCGGCGCTGATCTTGCGCGGCGTCAAGGTGCATGAAGTGCTGCAGCCGCGCGGCGGGGCGGACTTCTGGCGCGACCTCAAAGCCGGCGTGCAGTTCGTGCGCGAGCGCAGCCTGCTGATCAGCCTGGCCTGCGCGGTGGGCGCTTGGCAGTTGTGCAACAACGCCGCGCAAGTGGTGCAGATTCTGTTTGCCACCCGCACGTTGGGGCTGTCCGCTCATTCGATCGGCCTGTGCTACGTGGCGCTCGGCGCCGGCACGGTGCTGACCAGCATCCTGGGCCCGCGCTTGAGTCGCCGCATCGGCCCCGGGCCTTGCCTGGTGCTGGGCATCGCGGTCAACGGCGTGGGCTGGTTGCTGCTGGCTGTGGTGCCAGCCAGCGACTGGGGTGTGGCCGCGTTTGCCTTCATGTTGTTCAGCTTCGGCATCGGTGCGGTGCTGATTTTTATCAACTTCTTGGCGCTGCGCCAAGCGGTCACCCCGGCCCCGATGCTGGGCCGCATGACCAGCACGATGCGCTGGCTGATCCTGATCCCCGCCGGCCCCGGTGCTCTGCTGGGTGGTTGGCTGGGCGAGCACGTGGGCCTGCGCTCGGCGCTGCTGTTTGCCGGTGTCGGTGCGCTGCTGCTGGCCGTGCTGGCTTGGCGGCACCCGGTGCTGCGCAATGTGCGCGAACTGCCCCGGCCGGACGACGAGCGCAACGGCGTGGAAATTGTGTCTGGCCTGGTCACGCCCCTGGCCGCTGGCAAGTGATGGAAATTATCGACATGACCACCCCCGACCCCGTCCTGATCAAAGTCCCCGAGCAATTGGTCGGCCGCCGCATCGTGCTGGTGGCACCGCGTGCCGGTGCGGGCGCGGCGATGGCGCTGGCGATTGCCGAGTCGATCGAGCACCTGAAACCCTGGATGCCCTGGGCCCAGCATGTGCCCAGCAGCGAATCGGCCGAAACCGTCATCCGCCGCATGCAGTCCGATTTCATTTTGCGCCGCGACCTGGTGTTCCAGATTTATGCCCAGGGCCCGCAAGCCAGGTCTGGCCAGCCGGCCCAGCTTGGCGAGCTGCTGGGCGGCAGCGGCCTGCACCGGGTCGATTGGGACGTGCGGCGCTTCGAGATCGGCTACTGGCTGCGTGCCAGCGCGCAAGGGCACGGTTACGTGTCCGAAGCGGTCCAGCTGCTGGCCGACATGGCCTTCACCCAATTGCGCGCCCGCCGAGTCGAAATCCGCATGGATGACCGCAACCTGCGCAGCCGCGCGGTGGCCGAGCGCTGCGGTTTTGAATTCGAAGGCGTGTTGCGCTGCGATGGTCTCGGCGTTGACGGCGAGTCTCGGGATACGCGGGTTTATTCGCGCATTGCGCGTATCAAGGCAAGCGCTGGCATGTAGCGGGCCATCTGTCCGAACCTAACCATTCACAGCGAACGGCTCGCTTGCGACTCCGCTCATGTTACGGTCGGATTATCAAATTTGTCACTTTAAAACCCTGCAAGTTCAGTGCACCGTCCTTTCACTTTTGCGATCATGTTGGCCTTCAATGGCTGGCGTCGCGGCTTGCTGTTCGCTGCGCTAGCGGCCGCCCTGCTGAGCAGCCCGCTCGCTACAGCGCAGTCGCAGCTGCTGGAGATCAGTGGCCTGCCCGGGCTCAACGCGCGGGTTGCGGCCTACTTTGGGGCCAGCGCTCAGGCTGACCTAGCCGAAATCAGGCAAAGCGCCCAATTCAAACCTTTGCCGGGTTTCATCCTGGAGCACAGCAATTACAAAGCCATCTGGCTGCGCATCGACTTGGATGTGCCGCCAGAGCTGGTCGGGCAGACCGCTTGGTTGCAGTTGTTGCCGGCTTACCTTGCCGAGCTGCAGCTCCATGAATCTGACGGACAGGTGCAGGTCAGTGGTTATGGGCTGGAAGTTTCCCGGCGCAACCTGGACACGATTGCCCCCACTTTCAAGCTGCTGTTGGCCCAGCCCACGACCCGCGTCTATGTCCGTATCGCCGGTGCGGGCCTGCAACTGACGCACTTGCATTTGATGTCGCAGGCGGCGCTGCACCAGGCGCAGCAGAGCCGGGCAGTGATGCATGCGATTTTTTACTTGTCTGCGCTGTGGATGTTGCTGATCAATCTGATCAATTGGGGCTGGACGCGCGATCCCATTTACCGCTCCTATTCCGGCTACCT
>CANFYD010000010.1 GCA_947450745.1 Burkholderiales bacterium | reverse complement strand
GACCAAGCGGCCGATCAATTGATAGGGGAACGGTGGCGCTTGCGGTGCGGCCGGCGGTGGCGGCGGTGGGGCGACGAAGGTCGGCGCGGGCGGCGGTGGCGGCGGTGACCAGGCGGCGAATTGAGCCTCGTCGGACGGCGGCTGCGCCCAGGCGGGCCGGGCAACCGGTGCCCAATCGAGCGGCGCGGCGGCGTCGTCGGCTTTCGTACCGGCTGCTGTTTTGCTCAGTCCCGCAGCGGTGGCGCTGCGACTTGAACCCGAACTCAACACCGGCGCACGGCTGTTGCCGGCCACCGGCTGCGCTGCTTTGTTGTTGTCGGCCTCGTCGCTGGCGGCCAGCCACAGCGTGGCGGCCAGCGTCAGCGCCAACGCGGCAGCCAGGGTCAGTTGGCGCTGTTTCGGCGTCGTCATGGCTGAGCCCCGCTCGGCCGCAGTTCGGTGGGATCGGCCCGGCCGTGCAGCGACCAGACCAGCTCGGCCTCCACCTCGGCGGCCAGCGGTGTGCTGCGGCGCAGCTTCAGGCTGTCCAGGCTCAGCGCCGGGTCTTGGCGCAACGCCGCTTCGATGAAGTGGCGCAACTGCGCGTAGCCACCGGTCAGCGGCATGTTGACGCGCAGCCGCTCCAGCCCGGCCGCGCTATCGACGCTGAGCCGGTGTTCGGTGCGCGCGCTGAGCAGCCCCTGGCGCAGGCCGATTTCCAGCAGGTCGGCCAGCCGCTGCTGGCGCAGTGCGGCCGGCGGCAGCGCTTGCAGCCATTGCGACGGCGTGGCCGGTGCGGTGGCCGCTGTTGCGCCCTCGGCCCTGGCTTTGCGCAACTGTCCGCGCAAGCCGTCGGCCTGCGCCTGCAACTGATCTGTTTGCGCCTCCCAGCGCTGCGTCAGCAGCAGCGCAGCGGCGGCCAGCGTCAGGCAGCCCAGGCCGGCCCAGCCCGGCCAGCCCAGGCTTTGCAGCGCTTGTTTGAAGGTAAACAGTTTCATGAACCGTCCTTTTTCACGCTGACGGGGGCGGCGGTGGGCAGGGGTAAATTGGGCAAGTTTGGCAAGTTGGGCCAAGCGGGCGACAGTTGCGCAGCCCGCAGCTTGGCCGACAGCTCGAAGCGCTGGCCGGACAAGCCTTGCTCGCCGGTCTGGAAGCGGCTCAACATCACGTCGCGCCAGCCCGGTGCGGCGCTCAGCCGGTCCACCAATTGCAGGGCCAGCAATTTGTCTTGCACCAGCCCTTCCAGCCGCAGCTCATTGCGGCCGGCGCTGTAATCCAGGCTCAGCCAGTTGATCAGCGGCGCGGCTGAGTTGCCGGGAAGATTGCCGGGCACATTTCCAGGCGCCTTGCTGGCCGGCAGCAGCCCGGCTTGTTCCACATTGCTCAGCAGCGGCTCCCAGGCTTGCTGCAACAGCGCTTGCACCTCGGCGGCGCTGCGCTGCATATCGAGCTCGGCGGCTTTGGCCGCTGGCGCGCGCGCGCTGGCGGGCACTGGCCTGGCCGCGTTGCCCGGACGCTTCAGCAGGCTGCGGGCCTGCTCGTCCAACTGGGCCACTTGCTCCTGTGCCTGTGTCAACTGCTGGTGGCTGGCCAGCAAGGCCCAGCCGGCGGTGGCCAGCACCAAGCCGCCGCAAGCCGCCAGCGGCCAAGCCAAGCTTGAGCGCTGCACCTGCGGGCGCAAAAAGTCCGGCTGTGGCAAGCGCAGCGGTTTGGCGGCGGGCGTCCCGGCTGCTGGCGTGAACCAAGCCGGCAGCGGTGCGCTGCCGTCCAGCGCGGCCAACACCCGGATCAGCGGCGCATTGCTGCCCAGCGCTTGCAGCGGCAACTGAGCGGCCGACAAGCCGTAGCCGAGCACCAGCACTGAGCGCTGAGTTGTGCCCGCTGCTGGGCTGCCAAGCAACTCCAGCAAGGTCTCGCTCAAGGCCTCCGGCGTGGCCGCAGGCAAGCGCAACTGGCGCAGCGCTTGCAGCTGCCCGTTTTGCAGCTGCAGCCAAGTCAACACCTGACCCTCCACCCAGGCCAGCGCCGCCGCTGGTGCGCTCAGCCACTGCGGTTCTTGCGCGGCCAGCCGCTGCAGCACCGGCGCCCAGGCCGGTTGCACGCGGCGCAGCAGCACTTGATGCTCGGCGGCGGTGGCTGCCAGCGCGGCTCCCTCCGGCCCGTGCCAGGCAGACGCGCCGCAGCGCTCCGGGTCAGGCGTCGAGCCCACCGCCGAGCCCACCGCCGAGCCCACGCGCCAAGTCGCCAGCGGCCAAGCCTTGGCGGCGCTGCCAAAGTAATGGCTGAACTGCTGCCGGGCATAGGCTTGCAGATCGGCCTCGCTGTCCAGCGGCAAGCCGGGCTCGCAGACCAGTTCGTGCAGCAGTTGGGTGGAGACGATGAGCGTCGCCGCGCCGCCGCCGTGCTGTCGGCACCAGTCGGCCAATGCTTGCGGCGGCAGTGGTGGTGTATTGAGCGCCTGCACGCCGTCGGCGTTCAGAAACAGCGCTTGCGGCCGCGCCAGCTGGGCGGCCATCCGGCGCTGTGCGGTGCTCAGCCATGACTGGCGATTGGAGCTATTCATCGAGGGTGACACGTTCCAACTCCTCGAAAGTCGTTTCGCCACGGCAGACGGCTTGCAACACCATGGTCCGCAGCGGCTTCATGCCGCGCGAGCGCGCAGCTTCCTTGATTTGCGACATCGGCGCGCGCGCGGCGATCAGGTCGCGCAGGCCGTCGTCCAGCTTCAGCAATTCCGCCACCGCGCGGCGGCCCTTGTAGCCGGTGCCTCGGCAATGGCCGCAGCCCTCGCCCTTCAGATAGTTCGTGTCCTGCTGATCGCTCAGGCCGTAGCGCGCCAAGGTGGATGCATCGGGCACAAACGGCTGCGCGCAGTGGGTGCAGGTCAGCCGCACCAGCCGCTGCGCCAGCACCGCGTTCAGCGCGGAGACGACGTTGTACAGGTCCAGCCCCATGTGCATGAAGCGGCCGATCACGTCGAACGCGTTGTTCGCATGCACGGTGCTGAAGACCAAGTGGCCGGTCAGCGCCGCCTGCACCGCGATCTGCGCGGTTTCGGCGTCGCGGATCTCGCCCACCATCACCCGGTCCGGGTCGTGGCGCAGGATGGAGCGCAGGCCGCGCGAGAAGGTCAGACCCTTCTTCTCGTTGACGGGAATCTGCACCACGCCGGCCAGTTGGTATTCGACCGGGTCTTCGATGGTGATGATCTTGTCGGTGCCTGTGTGGATTTCGGCCAGCGTGGCGTACAGCGTCGTCGTCTTGCCGCTGCCGGTCGGGCCCGTCACCAGCAACATGCCGTGCGGTTGGCGGGCCTCGCGCCGGATGGCGGCCCGCTCGGCCGGCGGGAAGCCCAGCGCGTCCAGCGTCAGGCTGCCGCCGGTCTGCTCGATGCGCGCCCGATCCAGCACCCGCACCACCGCGTCTTCACCAAACACGCTGGGCATGATGGAGAGCCGAAAGTCCACCACCCGGCCCTGCACCTTCAACTGGAAGCGGCCGTCCTGCGGCAGCCGCCGCTCGCCGATGTCCAGCTCCGACATCACCTTCAGCCGCGACACCAGTTGCTCGGCCACCGCTGCGCCGTCCACCGTGCGCACCATCGACATCACGCCGTCGACCCGGAAGCGGATCGCCGCCCCGCGCACGGTGCACTCGATGTGCACATCGCTGGCCCCGTCCTGCAGCGCGTCGTACAAGGTGGCGTTGAGCAGCCGCACCACCGGGCTGGCCTGCTCCGACATCATCAGCGCCGACAACTCCAGCGCGCCGCCGCTGGCCTCGCCGGCGATGACCGCTTCTTCCACGTCGCTGAGCGCGCGGAAGTCCGCCTCGCCCGCGCCCAGCCAATGCGTCACCGCCGCCGCATCGCAGCGCAGCCAGCGCACCGGTGCCTGCAGCCGCGCTTCTACGCTTTGCAGCAGCATTGCGTCGGCCTCGCGCTCACCCAGCAGCACCTTGCGGCCGCTGGCCGACACCGCCAGCACCGCCCGCCAACGCTGCGCCTGTGCTTGCGGCCAATGCTCGAAGTCCAGCTGCCAAGGGCCTTGCTCGGCCGGCAGATGGTCGGCCAGAGAATGATTGATGGCGGTATTCGCTGAAGTCACTGAACTTGCTCCACCAACTGAAAGATCGGCAAATACATCAAAACGATGATGCCGCCGATCAACACACCCATGATCAACATCAGCGCCGGGTTGATGGCGCGGGTCAGCAGCTCGGTCAAGCGCACCGCCTCTTCGTCGTGAAAGGCGGCCGCCCGCTCCAGCATCGCCGCCACCTCGCCGCTGCGCTCGCCCACCCGCACCATGCGGCGGGCGACCGGCGTGGCCAGGTCGTGCGCCTCCAGCGCTTCCGACAGCCGCTCACCCCGTTCGATCTGCGCCGCCGCCGCCGCCACCGCCGGCCGCCACGGTGCGGCCACCACGTCCTGCACGATGCGCAAGGACGCCAACACCGGCACACCCGAGGCCAGCAACATCGCCAGGCTGCGATACAGCCGTGCCAGCGCCAGCACCCGCAGCCGTGGCCCCAGGCCCGGCAGCGTCCACATCGAGGCCTGCACCCGCTCGCGCAAACCCGGGTGCCGCCACAAGCCGACACAGCCCAGCGCCAGCAGGCCCAGGCCAAACACCACCGCCAACGGCTGGCTGCCGGCCGTCTGCCCAAAGCGGATCAATACCCGCGAGGCCCAGGGCAGGTCATTGCCCAGCCCGTCCAGAATGCCGGCAAAACGAGGCAGCACGAAGAGCAGCAAAAACAGAATCACCGCGCTGCCCACGGCCAGCAACATGACCGGGTAGACGCAGGCCGCAATCAGCCGCGCCCGCAGGCTCTCGACCCAGGCCAGGTATTTGGCATGCTGGGCCAGCGCGGCGCTGAGCTGGCCGGTGCGCTCATTGGCGGCGACGATGGCGCAGACCAGTTCGTCAAACGCCTGCGGTTGCTCGCGCATCGCTACCGACAGCGGCCGGCCCTGTTCGATGTTGGCGATCACCCCGTCCAGCGCCGCCCGCACCGGCTCGCTCGCTTCCTTCTCGCGCAAGGTGGTCAGCGCCTCCAGCAAGGAGATGCCGGCGTCCAGCAAGACGGCCAGTTCCTGACTGAACAGTTGCAGGGGGAAACGTTTGCGGCCTAGTTTTTGGCCCGCCTTGCGGCCCAACATGCCAGCGCCTTGTCGGCCTGGGTTCAGGTCAGTGGCGTCGGCGGACAACTCTTCAACGGCCAGCACATGTTGCGGCGCCACGCCCAGCACCGCCGCGACCGATTGGCGGTCCGGTGCGTCGACGCGCTGCGTCTTCACCCCGTCGGGGTAGAAAACACGGGCTTGGTAGCTGGGCATGGCTGGGGATCAGCGGGGCAGGGAAGGTGGAGCGGCGATTGGTGGCGATTGGCTGCGATTGGCGGCGAGCGACGGCGCGGCCGGTTTACCAGCTGACCAGATCGGCGTCCTCGCCCTCGCCACCCGGGCGGCCATCGCGGCCGTAGGACAGCAGGTCGTACTCACCATGCTCGCCGGGCGAGCGGTACTGGTAGTCGTTCTTCCACGGGTCTTTGGGCACCGCCTTGCTCAGGTAGGGCCCGGCCCAGCGCGGCTCGTCGCCCGGCTTGGTCACCAGCACGGCCAAGCCCTGCTCGGTGCTGGGGTAACGGCCGACGTCGAGCCGGTACTGATCCAGCGACTTTTGCAGCCCGTCGATCTGCGCCCGCGTGGCCTTGACCTCGCTCTTACCGATCTGGCCAAAGAACTTCGGCCCCACATAGCCGGCCAGCAGGCCAATGATCACCATCACCACCAACAGCTCCAGCAGCGTGAAGCCGCGTGCTTGGGAGTCGCAGCAATGGCGGGGTGGGCGGGGTTTGTCGGACTTGCGGGTAGGGCTCAAGGGCAGCATGGAGGACTCAAATTTGTCGAAAACCCTGTGTGGGTCGGGCCGCAGCGTCATAGTCTGACTATTCCACAGCCGTTCGCCCCCAGTCCATCGGGACTTGACCGGCCCCTCAATCAGGTGGTGACAACACTGTAACGTCAGTCTGTGACGCCCAAATTGCCCCCAAACTTTGTGACCCGCACCGTGCCCGGCGGCAAATCAAATGTATCTGACCCCATTGTTTTGAATTCGTAGGGCCGGGACCTGTGCGTCGCCGGGGCTAACGACACCACCGCTCCGCCCACCCCGGCGCTGTGCTTACCGGGATGCCGGTGCCCGTCGCCGGACCCATCGCGGGTCTCGACCCGCCCTACAGGGGATCAAACCCCCGATGCGCCGGGCCCGCTGGCAAATCAAATGACTCTGACCCCATTGTTTGGGGCGAGGGGGTCAGGCTTTGGGGAGGCGGGCGGTGAACCAGAAGAGGGCGCCGGCGCCGGGGTGGCTTTCGACGCCGAGTTGGCCGCCCATCAGGGCGACCAGTTGCTGGCTGAGGGGCAGGCCCAGGCCGGCACCGCCGAAGTTGCGTTGGGTGGTGGCGTCGGCTTGTTCGAACAGGCCGAAGATCTGTTTTTGTTGGTCCAGGGCGATGCCGATGCCGGTGTCGCGCACCTCGAAGCGCAGCAGGCAGCCCAAGTTCTCGGAGGATTCGGAGGATGCAGTGGATTCGCGGGGCTCGCCCAGCTTGACCATCACGCTGACCGTGCCTTGTTCGGTGAACTTGAGGGCGTTGCCGATCAAGTTCATCAAGATCTGGCCCAGCCGCATCGCGTCGCCCTGCAGCTTCAGCCCCGTCAGGGCCACGTCGCAGCGGATGTCCAAGCGAATCTTCTTGCGCTCGGCTTCCGGTTCGAACAGTCGGCTCAGCCCGTTCAGCACCAGGGGCAGCTTGAACGGCTTGCTCTCCAGCGTCAGTTGGCCGGCCTCCAGCACGGTCATGTCGAACAGGCGGGTGATCAGCCCCAGCAGGTCTTCGGCCGCGCGGTTCGCCTTGTCGAGTTGGACTACTTGCCGCGCATCGGTGGCGGTGAACAGCAGCAGGTCCATTTGCCCCATCAGCGCATTCATCGGCGTGCGCAGTTCGTGGCTCATATTCTGCAGAAACAGGGTCTTGGCCCGGTGCGCGGCTTCGGCAGCTTCTTTGGCGATGGCGAGGGCAAAGGTGCGCGCCAGCACGACGTCTTCCAGGTGGTCGCGGGCCTGCTCTGCTTCCCGGCGCAGGTCCTCGCGCTCCAGCAGGTTACAGATGCGCTGGCGCGCGATGTCCACGTTGATCGGCTTGGCCAGATAGTCGGCCGCACCCAGCGCCAGGCCAGCCGATTCATCGCCGGTCTGCCCCAACGCCGAGATGAAGATCACCGGCACTTGCTGCAACAGCGGGCTGCTCTTGATCCGGCGGCAGGTCTCGTGGCCGTCCATGCCCGGCATCATCACGTCGAGCAAGATCAGATCGGGCCGGTGGCTCTCCGCCAGGGCCAGCCCCTTGGGCCCGGAGGTGGCGATCTGCAGCTCGAAGTCGGCCGCCAGCGCGGCCGTCAGCACCTGCAAATTGAGCGGCGTGTCGTCGATCAGCAGGATTTTGTGTTTTGTTGACTTCACGAGGTGGCTCCGCTTGGGTTGTTGTTGTCGTTGTTTTGATTGTTTTCGACGCTCTGCATCAGCCGGCGCAGGTGCGCGCCGGCTTGCTCAAAGTCGTAGTGCTCCAGCGCCAGTGCGATGCGCTCCACGCCGGCGGCCAGCTCGGTGCCCCTCACCGCCTGCTGCAAGTCCTTGACGTTGACGATGGCCTGGTACTTTTGCGCGATCAGCAGGGGCTCGAGGCTTTGCAGCAGCGCGCCGATGCGGACGTAATCCGCCGTCTGGGGCGGGCGCGTCGGTGCGGCGGGTGCCACCCGCACGGCGCTGGGCAGCCAGCGGCGCAACACGGCGGTCAGGGCGTCGGCGTCGACCGGTTTGGTCAGCACCGCGTCCATGCCGGCATCCAGGCAGCGCTGCCGGTCTTGCGCATAGGCCTCGGCGGTCACCGCGATGATGGCGCAGCGCGCCCGTCCGGCCTGGGCTTCCCACTGCCTGATCTGCCGGGTGGCGGCATAGCCGTCCAGCACCGGCATGCGCAAATCCATCAGAATCAGGTCGATCCCGTTGTCCTGCGTGTCGACCTGCGTGGCGGCCTGCAAGCCTTGCTGCCCGTCGCTGGCGAAGCTTGGGGTCAGCCCCAGGTGCTGCAACATCGCCCGCATCACCTGCTGGTTGATCAGATCGTCGTCCACCACCAGCACCCGGCCGCTCAGCGTGATTGCTGCGCCTGGTTCTGCAGCGTCCGCCGCTGCCACCGCCGGCAGATCGGCCGGCGCGCTTGTCTTTTCTGCGTCGATGCGAAACCAGAAGCGCGAGCCTTGGCCGAGCTGGCTTTCCACCCCGGCCGTGCCGCCCATCGCTTGTGCCAGCTTACGCACGATGGACAGGCCCAGGCCGGTGCCGCCGTAGTGGCGCGTGATCGAGCTGTCCGCCTGCGCAAACGACTCGAACAGGCCCGCGCGTTGCTCGTCCGAAATGCCGATGCCGCTGTCACTCACGGCAAATTCAAGTTGCTGGCTTGGCCCCGCTTCACCCAGTTCGCGCACCTCGATGCGGATCTGCCCCTGGGCGGTGAACTTGATCGCGTTGCTGACCAGGTTGACAAGCATTTGCGTCAGGCGATAGGGATCGCCCTGGTAAGTCGGGTTGGGCGCTATCAGTTCGAGCGGCCCGCGCCAATGCGCTTCGATGGCCAGGCCCTTGTCGGCGGCGCTGCGCTCGAAGCGCAGCCGCGCTTCCTCGATCAGCTCGATCGGGATGGTTTCAAAATCGACCATGCCGGCCTCGATCTTGGAGAGGTCGAGGATGTCGTTGAGCAGGCGCAGCAGCGCTTGGCCCGAGCTGTAAATGGTGCGCGTGTAGTCGCGCCGTTCGGCCTCCGGCAGGTCGGCCGCCAGCAGCACCTGCGCCATGCCCAGGATGCCGTTCATCGGCGTGCGCAGCTCGTGGCTCATCGTCGCCAGGAACTGGCTCTTGGCTTCGTTGGCCGCTTGGGCCTGGTCTTTTTCTTCCATCAAGCCGGTGGCGCGCAGGCTCTTCTCGGCGTCGCGCAGCACCAGCGCTTCATGCGCAGCGGCCAGGTCGGCCGCGATTTTTTTGCGCTCGGTGATGTCCTCCATCGCCAGCAGAATGATTTGCGAGCCGACTTTGCCGCGGAACACCTCGCGTGCGTTCAGCCTGATCGTCCGGCGGCCGATGACCGGGAACTGATGCTCGACTTCGTAGTCATTGAAGACGGACGATTTGGGCAGAATTTCCTCAAACAGCCGGCGCAGTTGCGGGATGTCCCATTGCCGGTTGCCCAGGTCGTAGATGAAGTGGCCCAGGGTCTGCTCCGGCGTTGCCCGGAAGACCTTGTAGAAACTCCGGTTGGCGGTGATCACGCTCAGCTGCGCGTTCAGCACCAGCAGCGGCTCGTGAATCGAGGCGATGATGTTTTCGGCGTATTCCTTGGCCAGCTCGACGGCGGCAGTCAACTGCCCGCGCTCGCGCGCTTCGCGCCGCATTTTGCGACTGCGCTCCAAGTTGAAGGCCCCGAACAGCGCGAGCAACAGCCCGAGCAAGGGCAGCAGCCGGCTCATCCAGCGGCTGGGGCTCAAGTGGCCGGCGAGCGGTGCGGCAAAGACTCGCCAGCTGCGCCCGCCGATGTCGATCTGGCGGCTGAAGCTGTAGCCGGCGGGCAGGGCGTCGGCATCGTCGTTCATCGCCAAGTCCTGGGGGTACAGCAGGCGCTGGCCCGGCGGCGCGGCCTCGTCGAACAAGGCCAGTTGGACGGGCTCGTGGTCCGCGCGCACGATGCGGTTGTGGTTCAGCGCCGCCTCTACCAGCAAGTCGATCTGCAGCACGCCCTGCACCACGCCGCGCAGCGCGTCGGTGCTTGACGGCTCGACTTGCAAGCCGCTCTGCGGGCCGTTTTTTGCTTCGTTGCGCGTCTCCGGGCCGTGGCGAAACACCGGGCTCAGCAGCATCACGCTCCAGCGTCCGGCCGCATCCGCCAGCAAGCGGGTCTTCCGGGCTGTGGCGACCAAACGCCCACTCGTGCTGGCCAGCTCCAGCGCGCCCTGCCGGGCGGTCTGGGAACCCAGGTCAAAGCCCAGCATGCCGTAGTTCTCCAGCAGCGGCTCAATCAACAGAATCGGGTAATAAACGGGTCGGCGAGCAGCCGTAACCAAGCTGCCTTGGGCCGAGGCCTCGGTGAACTCGAAGCCGGGATGAAGGTTGAGGCGCGCCAGTCGCACCTGCTCGACGCGCGCCGCATCGCGGACTCGTGGGGCCCATTTCAAAGCCCGGAGCGCGTGGTTGGCGCTCAATATCGGTTGCGCCAGGCGGCCGAAGCTGGTTTGGTCGAGGCTATTGGTGTTGTCCAGCATGGCCGCCAACAGCTCGACATCTTTCAAGCTGCTGCTGATGATTTGCTGCAAGTCGTCCGCTTGCTCAATGGCTTGCTGCTGAAACTGCTGCGCTGCGGCCTTGTCCTCCAGCCCGCGCAGCAACACCACTGCGGCGACAAAGGCGGCTATTCCCAGCGCCGCGATCAGCAGCCAGCGGGGCTTGTTCATTGGCCCCAGGCCGCGCCAAAACGACTCATCCGCCATGGCCGTTGCATGTCGGGGGGGGGGGTAGCTGGCCAGCGCATCGTGGGGCTCGGGGCTTTCGGGGCTCGGTGAAGTGGGCCCGATCGACCACCACCACCGCCCCGCTGTCTTGCGCCTTGTCGAGCGCTGCCGAGTGGGTGAACAGGGGTACAGGTGAACGGGCGAACAGGTGAAAGACAGGCCGCTTGTTAAGTCGGCCTTCTGATGGCTCCGAACCTGCCGTCAGGCTGCTTCTGGGCCAGCTCACACCTTAATCCCCGCGTTTTTTCAGAACTACCAATAAGTAGGTAGTCCAACCCTCCGCCAGCGACCTATTTACGCCATCATTTTATTATTTTTAATAAATACGGCACTTTTTGGCTTTTCAGCTTTGGCTCGGAACTCAGAGGGCGAGAACTTTTGTAGCGAGCGGTTGTCAGGCTAGGCGGATGGGGCGCGGATGTCGGAACGTACTCCAGGTACGTGAGGATTCCGAGTACCCAGCCAACGACGCATGGCGGCCGCGCAGTAAAAAGTTTTCACCCTCTCAGAGGGTGCCAAAGCCGCCGCCGCCCGGCGTCTGGATCACGAACTGGTCACCCAGCCGCATCTCCGCTTGGCCGATGTGAGGCAACAGCTCCACCGACCCGTCCACCCGCTCGACCCAGCAAGCCCCGACCGCCCCGGCCGCGCCGCCGGCCAGGCCGAAAGCGCCGTGGCTGCGGCCATTGCTGAGGATGGCGGCCGTCATCGGCTCCAAAAAGCGCAGCCGCCGCAAGCCGCCGTTGCCACCCTGCCAACGCCCGGCGCCGCCGCTGCCGGGCACGATTTCATAGGATTCCAACCGGACGGGGAAGCGCCATTCCAGCACCTCGGGGTCGGTCAGCCGCGAGTTGGTCATGTGGGTTTGCACCACGCTGCAGCCATCAAAACCCTCGCCCGCACCGGAGCCGCCGGAGATGGTTTCGTAATACTGGTGGCGCGCATTGCCGAAGGTGAAGTTGTTCATCGTGCATTGGCTGGCCGCCATCACACCCAAAGCGCCGTACAGCGCGTTGGTGACGCAGGTGGACGTTTCCACATTGCCCGCCACCACGGCGGCCGGCGGGCGCGGGTTCAGCATGCAGCCCTCGGGGACGATCACTTCGAGCGGCTTCAGGCAGCCGGCGTTGAGCGGGATCTGGTCATCCACCAGCGTGCGGAACACGTACAACACCGCCGCCATCGTGATCGACTTCGGCGCGTTGAAGTTGTTCGCCAGCTGCGCGCTGCTGCCGCTGAAGTCGATCGTGGCGCTGCGCTGTGCGTGGTTGACGCGCACCGCCACGTTCACCTGCGCGCCGTTGTCCAGCGGCAAGCTGAACTGCCCGTCGGTCAAGCGGCTGATCACGCGGCGCACCGATTCCTCTGCGTTGTCCTGCACATGCTGCATATAGGCGGCCACGGTGGCCTGCCCGTATTGCGCCACCAAGTTGCGCAGCTCTTGCACGCCTTTCTCGTTGGCGGCAATCTGCGCCCGCAGGTCGGCCAGGTTCTGCGCCGGGTTGCGGGCGGGGGCAGTGCCGGGCTGTGCCTCACCGCCCAGCAAGGCCAGCATCTCGGCCTCGCGCAGCACGCCGCCGTCCACCAGCTTGAAGTTGTCGATCAGCACGCCTTCTTCCTCGATGCGGGTCGAGAACGGCGGCATCGAGCCCGGGCTTATGCCGCCGACATCGGCGTGGTGGCCGCGTGAGGCGACGTAGAAGATGGGTCGTTCGTTGGCATCCAAATCGCCAGCCGCCGGGCCGCCCCAAGGCGGGCGAGCGCCCCCTCGGGGGGCAAGGTGCGCAGCACCTGTGGGGGCACATAAGTAGACAGGGGTCACCACCGTGATATCGGGCAGATGCGTGCCGCCGTGATACGGGTCGTTCAGCACGAACACATCGCCGGGCGCCATGCCCGGGTTGCGGGCGATCACCGTGCGGATCGCCTCGCTCATCGAGCCCAGATGGACGGGGATGTGCGGGGCGTTGGCGATCAGGTCACCAGCGGCGTTGAACAGCGCGCAGGAGAAGTCGAGCCGTTCTATGATGTTGACCGAGTGGGCGGTGTTCTGCAGCCGCAAACCCATTTGCTCGGCGATGTTCATGAACAGGTTGTTGAAGATCTCCAGCATCACCGGGTCGGCTTGTGTGCCGATGGCATGGGCGCTCAAGCGCCGGCTGCTGCGCAAAATCTCCACACAGCCGTCCGCCTGCAGCGTGGCTTGCCAGCCGGGGTCGATGACGGTGGTGGCGTTCTGCTCGGCCAAGATGGCCGGGCCGCTGATGCGGGCGCCGGGCTTGAGGTTCTCACGCACAAAAAGCTGCGCCGCCCGCCAACCGGCCGGCTCTTCGTCGGCCGGGCAGTAGATGCGCACCTCGGCGTCGGGTTCGGGCTGATGGGTTTGGAGTTCATGTGCTGTGGCCGTCGTTGTGACGGTTTCTGTCTCCGCTTCCGCACGCCCAATGCATTCCGCCGACACCGCCTCGATCACCAAGGCACGGCCCGGCATCAAGAAGGCAAAGCGCTGGCGGTAGGCCGCCTCGAATTCGGCGCGGATCGTGAGCAGCGCTTGAGTGGTTTCTTCTTGCGGCAAAGCGCAGGGCAGGGCGGTGTCGGTGCCCAGGTAGCGCACTTGCAGCTTCAGCACAGACGTGATGTGGCCGGCGTCCAGCCCTTGCGCCAGCAACTCGGCCCGTGCCGCCGCTTGCAGCAACTCGCCCTGAGCCTGCGCGGCCGTTAAACCGCTGGCGTCCAGCGCTTGTTCCACCGAGGCCTCGCGCATCACGATCTGGTCGGCCAAACCCATGCCGTAAGCGCTCAACAGCCCCGCCAGCGGATGGGCCAGCACGCGACTCATGCCCAGCGCATCGGCCACCAGGCAGGCCGCTTGGCCGCCGGCACCGCCAAAGCATTGCAAGGTGTAATCACTGACGTCGTAACCGCGCGCTACCGAGATGCGCTTGACCGCGTTGGCCATGCTGCCCACGGCGATCTGCAGCGCACCGCTGGCGGCTTGCTCGGCGCTGATGGCTTGTTCTGCCCCAGCGGCAGACATCTCGGCAGCCAGCGCTGCAAAGCCCAGCGCGGCGGCGCTGGCGTCCAACGCTTGGTCCGCCTGCGGGCCGAACAGCCGTGGGAAAAACGCCGGCTGGATGCGGCCCAGCAGCACGTTGGCATCGGTGGTGGTGAGCGGCCCGCCGCGCCGGTAACTGGCCGGGCCGGGGTTGGCACCGGCCGACTCCGGCCCGACCCGCAGCCGCGCCCCGTCAAAGCGGATCACCGACCCGCCACCGGCCGCCACCGTGTGGATGCTCATCATCGGCGCCCGCACGCGCACGCCGGCCACCTCGGTATCAAACGCCCGCTCAAAGTTGTCCGCACTGCCCAAGCCGCCCACGCCACCCGCGCTGCTGGCGTAATGGCTGACGTCGGTGGAGGTGCCGCCCATGTCGAAGCCGATCAGCCGGTCGTGGCCTGCGGCCAGGCCGGTTTTCACCATGCCGACGATGCCGCCGGCGGGGCCGGACAAGATCGCGTCCTTGCCCTGGAAGCGCTGCGCCTCGGTCAGCCCGCCCGAGCTTTGCATGAAGAACAGCCGCACGCCGGGCATCTGCTCGGCCACCTGCTCGACATAACGCCGCAGAATAGGTGACAAATAAGCGTCGACCACGGTGGTGTCGCCACGCGGAATCAGCTTCATCAGCGGGCTGACGCGGTGCGACACCGACACCTGCGTGAAGCCGATGGCCAGTGCCAATGCCTCGGCCCGCAGCTCATGCGCCGGGTAGCGGTAAGCGTGCATGAAGACGATGGCGCAGCTGCGCAGGCCGGTGTCAAACGCGCTTTGCAGTTGCGCTCGCAGCGCCGCTTCATCCAGTGGCGTGATGCAGTCGCCCTGCGCGCCGAAGCGCTCGGCCGCTTCGATGACGCGGCTGTAGAGCAGCTCGGGCAGCACGATGTGGCGGTCAAACAGGCGCGGCCGCGCTTGGGTGGCAATCCGCAAGGCATCGCGAAAGCCGCGCGTGATCACCAGCAGCGTGGGCTCGCCCTTGCGCTCCAGCAGCGCGTTGGTGGCCACGGTCGTGCCCATCTTCACGCACTCGACCCGCTCCGGCGTGATCAGCTCGCCGGGCTGCAGGCCGAGTAAGCGGCGTATGCCTTCCACGGCGGCGTCACGGTACTGCTCCGGGTTGTCCGACAGCAGCTTCAGCGTTTTCAGCGCCCCGCCCGGTGCCTGCCCGATCACATCGGTGAACGTGCCGCCCCGGTCGATCCAGAACTGCCAACGATCGGGGCCAAGACGGGTTTTATGCATCACGGGGACTCAGTCACTCACTTCAAGCCATGCCGGTTGGGCTGCCGAATCACGTAGGGCGGGTCCAGACCTGCGAGCGATGGCGGCAGTGGCACCGAAGCGCCGCAGCCGGCCCGACGCGGGTCGCGACCCGCCCTACAACTGGGTTGGAGCGAGCCGTCGGAGGGTGGGAGTTTTTCGTAGCGAGCGGTTGGCAGGCTAGGCGGACGGAGCGCAGGGACCGGAACGTACTTCCTGTACGTGAGGATCCCGAGCATCCGGCCAACGACGCATGGCGGCCGCGCAGTAGAAAAACTCTCACCCGCTCAAGCGGCGGCCAAGCGCCACATCGAGGTGACTTCTGCCGAGCGGGCTTTGAACAGCGGGTCGGTGGTGTCGGTGGCGCGGGCGTGGGTCGGTTTGGCATCGACGCGGCTGAGCACCACCAGGCCGGCGGCGCTGATCCAGGCTTGCAACTCTTCCCGCGTGCGCAGGCCCAGGTGTTCGGCCAGGTCGGACAAGATCAACCAACCCTCGCCGCCGGGTGCCAGGTGAGCGGTCAGGCCGGCCAAAAAGCCGCGCAACATGCGGCTGTCCGGGTCGTACACCGCGTGCTCCAGCGACGAGGTGGGGCGGCCCGGCAACCAGGGCGGGTTGCAGACGATCAGCTCGGCCAAGCCTTCGGGGAACAAGTTGGCACTCACCAATTCCACGCGGCTGCTGACCTTCAGTTGTTCCAGATTTTCAGCGGCGCAGGTGAGCGCACGCGGGTCCATGTCGGTGGCGACCACGCGGTTGACGCCGCGCCGTGCCAGCACCGCCGCCAGCACGCCGGTGCCGGTGCCGATGTCAAAGGCCACGCCGGCCTTGCCACTGCTTTTGAGGCAATCCGGCAGCGGCGCATGCGCGACGAAGTCCACATACTCGCCCCGCACTGGCGAGAACACCGCGTAATGCGCGTGCACCGAGCCCTTCAACGCGCCGACATGGATGCCTTTTTCACGCCATTCGTAGGCACTGATCAAGCCCTGCAACTCGCGCAGCGAGGCCACGTAATGCTCCTCCACCGGGCCGCGTGCCTGCAGAATCGCCGGCCGCACATCGGGGGCGCGGCGCAAGGGCACGCAGTGGTCGGCATCAAACGGCAGCAGCAGCATGCCCAGCACGCGTGAGCGCAGCGCCTGTGCCTTGCGGTACTGCACAAAGGCGTCGTGCATGGACAACGGCGGCGCGATCGGTGTGCCAGCCTTGTTGGCCTTGATCTTGGTGCGCAGCACTTTCGAGTCGATGCGGCGCACCATCGCCTGCATCATCAGCTTGGCGTTGTGGAAATCGCCGCACCACAGCAGGCCGGTGCCTTCACAGGCCATTTTGTAGGCGGTGTCGGCGTCGAGGGTGTCGTCCACCACGGCAATGCGCTTCGGCGGCGGGTAGTCGGCCAGCGAACGCCAGCGCGCTTGCTGGGGCTGATCTTGGTTGTCGGTCCAGCGGATTTGGGGTGCGGTATCGATGTTCATCCCCGTATTCTCGGTGAACGGGGCTAGCGGCTGCCAAACGACGGCCGTAAAAAAGCCCGCTGCAGTCAACCGTAGCGGGCTTTTTGCTCGAATCAGCGCGGGTTAGAACGGATCAGAACGGGATGTCGTCATCCATGTCGTCAAAACCGGTGGCCGACTTTGGCGCGGGGGCCGGGGCGCGCGGTGCGGGCGCACGCGGTGCGGCAGCGCGGGGCGCGGGCGCGCGGGCAGGCTCGCCGTAGCCGTCGTTGTCGCCATCGCCGCCGCCGTAATTGCTGCCGCCACCGCCGCCGCCGCCGCCACCGCCGGAGGCCGGGTTGCTGCGGGCTTGTTGGCCGCCGCCGTAGCTGCTGGCACCGCCACCGCCGCCGCCTTCATCGCCGCCGTCACGGCCGCCGAGCAACTGCATCTCGTTGGCGATGATCTCGGTCGTGTAGACCTCTTTGCCTTCTTTATCGACCCACTTGCGGGTGCGCAGCCGGCCTTCAACGTAGAGCGGACGGCCCTTTTTGCAATATTGGCCGACGATTTCCGCCAATTTGTCGTTGAAAACGACGCGGTGCCATTCGGTCTCTTCCTGCTTCTCGCCGGATTCGCGGTTCTTCCAGCTGCGGGTCGTCGCCAGGCTGAGGGTGCAAAACGCCACGCCGCTGGGGTTGTAGCGCAACTCGGGGTCGCGCCCCAAATTGCCAATGATGATTACTTTATTGACCGAGGCCATGATGCGTCCGCCTTGCGAGATTTCCAAAGCCGGGATTATGCCGCCGTGGCTGCCCTGCATGACTTCCCTGTCCCTCGGGGCTTGCCCCAGGTTTTGTCGTGCGAGTCCATCCGCTTGCGCTTGTTGACGTAGGGCGGGTCATGACCCGCGTGCGGCCGGCTGTGGCACCCGGGTTGTGCCAAGCCATCTCAAGTCGGCATATTGCTGCCCGTGAAGGAATCGCTCGCGGGTCTTGACCCGCCCTACGTTGCCACTGCCTTGGGCTCAGCCGCAGCTCAAGCCTCGCCGTCCCAGTAATCCAGCGAGTTCTCGCGCCGCTGGATCAGGACGGGGCCGCTGGAGTAGGCGCTGACTTTGCCGGAATCGGGGTACTCGCAGATCTCGGGGCGCTCCTGCGTGCTGACAGACAAATACGTCAGCAAAGCGTCCGAGGTGTTGAGGATGTGATGCGGATAGTCCGGCCCGCAGGGGATGAAGATCACGTCGCCGGCGCTGATCGGCAACAACTCGCCCGCCACCCGCAGCGTGCCCTGGCCTTCCAGCACGATGAACATTTCTTCTTGGGCGTGGTGAAAGTGATAAGGGCAGCTCTGCTTGCCCGGTGCCAGGGTGTCAACGCCGCAGCCCAGTTTGCGGGCCGCCGTGCCGTCGGACACACCTGCCACCAAGCTGTCGTACAGCGGTTCACGCAAAAAGCGCTCGCGCGGCAGTTGCTGGAAGTTGCGGATCAGCTGGTGGCGCAGTTCGATTGCTTTTTCATTCATGGCCTAATCCCCCTTTGATAGAACTTGTGCAAAACCGCCCCAGCGTTGTTCCGCCGCCTTGCCGTACAGGCGTACTGTCGTCGGCGTCATGCCTAGCTGGAACAATTTTGCGCAAGTCCTATTCAAGGTTAAAAAGGATAGCGCAGGCTCGGCGCCGCTCCCCATCAGCTTGATGCGCCCGGACAGTCCGTCCTAAAACTATGAACAACAACTCCCCGCTCGCGATCCTGCAAGAAGTGTTTGGCTACCCGGCGTTTCGCGGCGCACAAGAAGCCATCGTCGACCACGTCACCGACTCCGGCGACGCCTTGGTCTTGATGCCGACCGGCGGGGGCAAGAGCCTGTGTTACCAGATCCCGGCCATCGCCCGGCACCGTGGCGGCTTGGGCGTCAGCGTGGTGGTCAGCCCACTGATCGCGCTGATGCACGACCAGGTGGGCGCGTTGGAAGAGGCCGGCGTGCATGCCGCCTTCCTCAACTCGACGCTGAGCAGCGAGCAGGCGCAGCATGTTGAGCGCGAGATGATGAGCGGCCGGCTGGTGATGCTGTACGCCGCGCCCGAGCGCATCACCAATCCGCGCTTTCTGGCTCAGCTGGACTCGCTGTACGAGCGCGGGCTGTTGAGCCTGTTTGCCATCGACGAGGCGCATTGCGTCAGCCAGTGGGGGCATGACTTCCGCAGCGAATACCTGGCGCTGAGCCTGCTGCACGAGCGCTACCCCGAGGTGCCGCGCATCGCGCTGACCGCCACGGCCGACGACCTGACCCGCGCGGACATCATCGAGCGGCTCAAGCTCGAAGATTCCCGCCTCTTCATCTCCTCGTTCGACCGGCCCAACATCCGCTACGCCATCGTCGAAAAAGACAAGCCGCGCGACCAGTTGCTGCGCTTTATCCGTGAAGAACACGACAACGACGCCGGCATCGTCTATTGCCAAAGCCGCAAAAAAGTGGACGAAACCGCCGCCTGGCTGGAGGGCGAAGGCCTGAAGGCCTTGCCCTATCACGCGGGGCTTGATGTGGCCGTGCGCCAGCGCCACCAGGACCGGTTTCTGCGTGAAGACAGCGTCGTGATGGTGGCCACCATCGCCTTCGGCATGGGCATCGACAAGCCCGATGTGCGCTTTGTGGCCCACCTCGACCTGCCCAAGAACATCGAAAGCTATTACCAGGAAACCGGCCGTGGCGGCCGCGATGGCGCGCCGGCCGACGCCTGGATGACCTACGGCCTGGCCGATGTGGTGAACCAGCGCCGCATGATCGACGAAGGCCCGGCCGGTGAAGAATTCAAGAAAGGCCAACGCGGCAAGCTCGATGCGCTGCTGGCGCTGGCCGAGGCGACCGACTGCCGGCGTGTGCGCTTGCTGGGCTATTTCGGCGAAGCCAGTTCGGCCTGCGGGAATTGCGACAACTGCCTGTTCCCGCCGGCGACGTGGGACGG
>CANFYD010000009.1 GCA_947450745.1 Burkholderiales bacterium | reverse complement strand
TGGAATGCGGCCTGCGCGCAGCTGACCGGCATCGCCGCCCTCGACATGGTGGGCAGCAACCAGCCCTGGCGGCCGTTCTACAAGGAAGCGCGGCCCTTGCTGGTCGATCTGATCGTGGACGGGCGGATGGCCGAAGCGGCTGAGCTGCTGCAGGGCAGCCGGCTCAATTCCCAGCCCTTGGTCGCCAACGCGGTGGAGTCCGAGGACTACTTCGCCCATTTTGGCGAGTACGGGCGCTGGATTTTTGCCACCGCTGCACCGTTGATCGACATGCAGGGCAAGGTCGTGGGGGCGATTGAAACTCTGCTCGACGTGACCGATCGCCGCGTCGCCGAGGATGCGCTGAAGCGTCATGAGCAAGAGCTGGAGCAGGTGGTGGCCGCCCGCACGGCCGAGCTGCTGCTGAGCAACCACGATCTGGAGGCGTTTTTGGAGAACGCCTCGGTCGGCATCATTTGCAGCAGCGGCAGCCGGCTGATCCGCAGCAACAAGAAGTTTGCCGAGATGTTCGAGATCGACGCGGGTGTGAGTACCAGCGGCATGGTGGCCCGCAGCTTCTTCGCCAGCAGCGAAAGCTATGCCGAATTGATCAGCATCGCCCAGCCGGTGCTCAGTCAGGGGCAATCGCTGGCGCATGAAATCGAGATGCTGACGGCCCGCGGTCGGCGCATCTGGGTGCAACTGATCGCCTACCCGGCCAACCCGGAGCAAGTCGAGGCGGGCATCTGGTGGTTGTTGCAGGACCGCAGCGAGGTGTCGCGGGCACATGCCGAGCTGGCCAAGAACTACCAGGACATCCAGCAAGCTCATCACCGGCTTGAAGAAATTCAGAACCAGCTATTGCAGTCCGAAAAAATGGCGTCGATCGGGCAGCTGGCGGCCGGCGTGGCGCACGAGATCAACAACCCGGTCGGTTTCGTCAGCTCCAACCTGAGCACCTTGCGCCGCTACGTCGAGCCGCTGCTGGCGCTGGTGGCCTTGTACGACGCGCAGGAACTGGCCAACAACGACCATCAGTTGCAAAGCCAGCTCAAACAGCTGAAGCAGGCGGCCGATCTGGACTTCATCCAGGAGGACTTGCCGCAGTTGCTGAAGGAGAGTGAGGAGGGCTTGGGCCGGGTGAAGAAAATCGTCCAGGATCTGAAGGACTTTTCGCGGGTCGACCAGGCCGATTGGCAGGAGGCCGACCTGCACCAAGGGCTGGACTCCACCCTCAACGTGATCATGCATGAGCTCAAGTACCGCGCCGATGTCAGCAAGCACTACGGCAATTTGCCTCCGGTGCGCTGCATGGCCGGGCAGATCAACCAGGTGTTCATGAATCTGGTCGTCAATGCCTCGCATGCGATCGACATGAGCACCGGTCAGCGCGGCCTGATCAGCTTGCGCAGCCACAGCGACGGCGATTGGGTCTGCATCGAAGTGCGCGACAACGGCTGCGGCATGAGCACGGAAGTGCAGCGCCGCATCTTCGACCCCTTTTTCACCACCAAACCGGTGGGCCAGGGCACGGGCCTGGGCCTGTCGCTGTCGTTCTCGATCGTGCGCAAGCACGGCGGCCGCATCGAGCTGGAATCGGCCCCCGGGCAGGGCAGTTGTTTCAAGGTCTGGCTGCCGGTGCACGGGCCGGGCGTCTACGACGAAACGCAGTTTTTCCACTGCCCGACGCGCTACGAAGCTTTTTGAAACTTAGCCTGCTGAACGGCCTGGTCGCGCGGCAAACATGAATTTATTGGCATTTCGACGCTATTTATTGCTTGGCAAAGCTTTATTGATAAAAATGATCTGAGTAAAGTGATGAGTGCACCAATGGCGATGCTTGCTGCGCAATAGCGCAACAGCACGCTTGCGTCCGCTACCGCATGTCGCGGCATCCTCACTACCCTCCGGGCGCCGCAAGCGCAGGAATCAAACAGGCCAGGGAGTCGGTTGCATGAACTTGAGCTCTGCTGAGTCGTTGGCTGCGGTGAGCCTGCCGCCTTGGCCCAAGACGCTGGTTGGCGGCTTGGCACCGAGTCCGGCGGTTGGAGGGTCGGCCACGGGCCGTGGCACCGACCCGGGCTTTCTGGCCGCTTTGCTGGCCGTCAGCGCGCCGCTGTTGCTGCTGGAGGGTGAGCAGATTGTTTTTGCCAACCCGGCGATGCAGCAACTGCTGGGCTACGACTTGGCGCAGCTGCAGGCGCTGCGCTATGCCGACTGGGTCAGTGCCCCGTGCGCGCCGGCGCTGCGTGGCTATGTCGAGTCTTGCCTGAATGCCGCTGCTGCTGCTGCTGCTGTTGCTGCCGCAGAGCCGCCGCCACTGTTTTCTCAAGCGCCGCCGCTGTTGAAGTGTCAGGCGGTCAGTGCCAGCGGCGCGATCTGCTCGCTGGAGGTGAGCGGCCAGGTCGTGGAGTGTCAGTGGGGACGCTTGCTGCTGCTGACCTGCCTGGACATCAGCGACATGCTTTACGTGCAGAACCGGGTGGAGCAAATCCTGGCGGCTCGCACGGCCGAATTGCTGCTCAGCCATCACGAGATGGAAGCGTTTTTGGAGAATGCCTCGATCGGCATCACCTGCAGCCGCGGCGACCGCTTGACGCGCGGCAACAAGAAATTCATCGCTATCTTCGAATTGACCGAGGACATCGGCGTGGCTGGCCTGCTGGCCAGGCAATTCTTCCTCGACGATCATGCGTATGTCCGGCTCGGGCGACGGGCCCGGCTGGGCTTCGGCAAGGGTTTGTCGGTGACCCACGACATGGTCATGGTCACCGCCAACGGGCAGTCGATCTGGGTGCAATTGATCGCCTACCCGGCCAACCCGGAGCGGGCGGATTCCGACATCTGGTGGCTGGTGCAGGACCGCAGCGCCGAGGTGCTGGCTCAGAACGAGTTGAATTGCAGCTTCCAGGCCATCCAGCAAGCCAACGCCCATATCGACGAAGCGCAGAACCGCTTGCTGCAAGCCGAGAAAATGGCCTCGCTCGGCCAATTGGCGGCCGGCGTGGCGCATGAGATCAACAACCCGATCGGCTTCGTCAGTTCCAACCTGAGCACCTTGCGCCGCTACGTCCAGCCGCTGCTTGACCTGATCGCGATGTACAGCGCCTTGGATCTGGGCGGCAGCAACCCCGCCTTGCAGCAGCGCATCACGCAGCTGACGCGCATTGCGGACCTGGATTTCATCTTGCACGACCTGCCGCAATTGCTGAAGGAGAGCGAAGACGGGCTGTCCCGGGTGAAGAAAATCGTCATGGATCTGAAGGACTTTTCGCGCATCGATCAGTCCGATTGGCAGGACGCCGACCTCAACCAGGGCCTGGAATCTACCCTCAACGTGGTGCAGCACGAGATCAAATACCGGGCCGATGTGCGGCGCGATTACGGCCACTTGCCGCCGGTGCACTGCCTGGCCGGGCAGCTCAACCAGGTCTTCATGAATCTGATCGTCAACGCCTCGCAAGCGATCGCCGCGACGGCGAACCCGCGTGGCACGATCAGTTTGCGCAGCTATTGCGCCGCCGACGGCTGGGTTTGCGTGGAGGTCGGCGACGATGGCGGCGGCATGAGTGCGGAAGTGCAGCGCCGCATCTTCGATCCCTTTTTCACCACCAAGCCGGTCGGGCAAGGCACCGGCCTGGGCCTGTCACTGTCCTTTTCCATCGTGAAAAAACACGGCGGCCGCATCGAGCTTGAATCCACGCCCGGCGTCGGCAGCGTGTTCAGAGTCTGGTTGCCGGTGCAGGGCGGGGGGATGCTGGGGGGGTGAGGTTGGAAGAGGGTTCGCTTGGCCGCTTAAACCAGGCGCTACCATTCCGCCGGTCCTGAGCTTGTTGAAAGATGAGCAAACGGCTTACGAACCCGAAGGAATCTCTCCCCATGCGAGCCATCATCCTTGCGGCCGGGCGCGGTGAGCGCATGCGGCCGCTGACCGACCTGACCCCCAAACCGCTGCTGTGCGTGCGCGGCAAGCCGCTGATCGTCTGGCATATCGAGGCGCTGGCGGCCGGGGGGGTGACGGACATCGTCATCAACACTGCTTGGCTAGCCGAGCAATTCCCGGCCCAGTTGGGGGACGGCCAGCGCTTTGGCGTGCGCCTGCATTACAGCGACGAATCGAGGGAGCCGGGCGGCGCGCTGGAGACGGCGGGCGGCATCAAGAAGGCGCTGCCGCTGCTTTGCGCCGATGGCGACGCCGCGTTCTGGGTCGTGTCCGGCGATGTGTTCGTGCCGGATTTCCGCTTCGAGGCGGCCGTGGCCGAGCAGTTTGCCCGCAGCACGCTGGCCGGGCGGCTCTGGTTGGCACCCAACAGCCCCCACCACCCGGGCGGCGATTTCGGCATCAGCGCGCAAGGGCTGGCGACCAGCGGCCCGCTGGACGCCGCTGGGATCGCTGGGGTCACCCCGCCGCGCTACACCTGGGCCAGCGTCGGCTTGCTGCACGCGAGCCTGTTCGATGCTGTCATGCCGGGTCAAAAAGCCGCGCTGCGCCCCTGCCTGGAGGCCGCCATCGCCGCGCAAAGCTTGGCCGCCGAGCTGTACCTAGGCTTGTGGGTTGATGTGGGGACGCAGCAGCGCTGGGCGGGGTTGCAGGACTGACGTTTGCCGGCCCCCGAGCTACCGGGCCGGTGCCGCATCCTGATGCGAGGCCACCTCCAGCTCCCCGGCGGCGATCCAGGGTTCCAGTGGCTGGCGGGTGCGCTCAAGCAGCGCCTCGGGCGACACGCTGCGGGCGCTGACAAGGCCGAACCAACCGTTGCGCCCGCCATGTTTGACGGCGTACATCGCGGTGTCCGCCAGGTCCACCATGGTGGTCCAGTCGAGTGCCTGCGGATGCTGGAGCGAGAGCGGAAAGCAGGAGAAGCCGATCGAGCAGGTCTTGAACAGCGTCTGACCATCGTCCAGCACAAAGGCCTGCTCGGCCACGGCCGCGCGGGCGCGCTCGGCCAAGCCCGCCGCGTGAGCGCGCGAGCTGCCGCGCGCCACGATCAAGAATTCCTCGCCGCCCCAGCGCACCAGATAGTCGCTGGCCCGAAAAACCTGCTGCAAACGACCGCGTATCTGCATGATCACCGCGTCGCCCGCCGCATGGCCGTGGCGGTCGTTGACCTGTTTGAAGTGGTCGATGTCGAGCAGGAAAAAGATCAGGTCGGCATCTTCGGCCGGCTGCGCGCCATGCAGGCGCTGATCTTCGTGACGCCGCAATGCTTGGGCCAGATCGACCTCGATATGCTGGGTCAGGAAGCGCCTGTTGCGCAGCCCGGTCAAGGGGTCGGACAAGCTGGAGAGTTCCAGCGCCTGCGACTTCTGCTGCAACTCCAGCGCCAGGCTGTGCAGCTCCTCGGTGCGTTCGCTGACCCGCTGCTCCAGAGCAATTTGCCGCTTCAACAACAAGCGCGTGCGCAACTGCACCACGCCCAGGACCAAGCCGCTCAACAGCAAGGCAGCCAGCAGGCGAGCCCACCAGGTCTGCCACCAGGCTGGCAGGATGTCGATCGGAATGCTCAGCTCATGCGGACTCCAGTCGCCCACTCGGTTGCTGCCGCGTACACGCAACAGATAGCGTCCAGGGTCGAGGTTGCTGTAACTGGCGACGCGGAAGTCTGCGCCGGTGTTGATCCATCCCTCGTCGAAGCCCAGCAACTGGTATTGGTAGCGGTTCTGCCCGGGGTCGCTGTAGTCGAGCGCGGCAAATTCGACGCTGAAACTGCGCTGCGCGGGTGTCAGACGCAAGCCGTTCTGCAAGGCCTGCGCAGGTACTTGCAGACCGCCTATCCGCAGCTCCGACACGACCAAGGGCGGCGCATAGGACCAGCGCTCGAACTTGGCCGGTTCGACCACTTGCAGCCCCTTGCTGCCGCCAAACAGCAGCCGCCCGTCGGCCAACTTGGCATAAGCCCGGAACCAGCCGGTGCCGATGTCGAAACCATCGGCCACGCGGAATTCAAATACGCTGGCTGAGGCAGGGTCAAACACCGCGCGCTGGGTCCAGATGCGACCGCGTTCGTCGTCCAGCAGGTTGGCACCAAAAGCCCGTCCGCCCACGCCGTGGCGCTCGCTGATCCGCTCGAAGCGGGCTTGGCTGCCGTCGAAAGCGATCATTCGGTGCAGGCCGGCCGAGGTGTCGACCCAAAGGGTTTGCTGCTGATCAAGCAGCAGACCCAACACGGACGGGTTGGCCAAGCCCGCGCCGGGTGGCGAGCTCATCAGCTGCAACTCGCGCGCCGCCGGCGCTTGGCGGTACAACCCGGTCTCGCCGCCGACCCAGACGCTGCCATCGGCCGCTTCAACCAAGGCGTTGATGTCGCCATGCAGTACCTGAGCGCCAACGAGAGTGGTACGGCTGAAGTCGCCCGACCCAGGCTCGCGGCGGTACAAGCCATCTTGCGTGCCGACCCAAAGTGCACCGTCATGCGAGGCGAGCATTCGCCGCACCCGGCCTTTGCCCGCCACATGCTCGGCCAATAATTTGCGCTCCGGGCTGAATTCATAAAGCCGGGTGTCGGTGCCCACCCAGACATGGCCATCGCGCGTCTGCGTCAAACCACTGACGCGACCCCCCTTGAAGCCTGGCCGCCCTGCGGCCACCGGGAGGATCGTCGCGATGACGCGCAATTGCTGATCCATGATGGCGATGCCGCGCTCGGCCGTTCCGACCCAAATTTCGCCCTGGCTCAGTTGCAGCAGGCTGCGTACATCGGCCTCCGCGAAGACTGAGCTTTGATCATCATCGGGTCGGCGCACCCACAAGCCATTGGGTTTCGGGTTGTGGCGTTGCAAGCCGCCCCCGTAGCTGCCGACCCAGGTCCAGCCGGCAGCGTCACGCAGCAGCACCCGCACATCGTTGCTGGCCAGGCCCCAGGGCTTGCGCGCGTCGTGGCGGACTTGGCTCAGCAAACGACCATCGCTGACGGCGCGCAACTCCAGGCCGCTGGCCCTGGCCACCCAAACCTCTTGCGGGTTCATCACGGCCAAGGCCGATACCGAGCTGCGTTTGGCGCTGCCGCCCGTCACCGCCCGATCCAGCCATTCGCCGGCCCCAGTGACGGGATCGATGATCAGCAGGTCACCTTGCTGTGTGCCGACCCAGATGCGGCCATCGGGCGCCTCGGCCAACATGGAAATGATCTTGTCGGCCAACTGCTCAGGCCCTGCGGCGGGGTCTGAGAACACCGGCAGCAAGCGGTCGCTGCCGGCGACCCGCCTGGCCAAACCGCTCCAGCTGCCCACCCACAGATCGCCCCGGCTGTCCCGCAACAGGGACTGGATGCGGTCATCCGCGAGCGATCCTTCGGCTTGCCGGTAATGCCGGAAGCTACCGTCGCGCGGGTTCAGATGATTCAAGCCTCCGCCTATGGTGCCCACCCAGAGGCTGCCATCGTTGTCCTGCGCCAGTGCGCGAATCGTCCCGGGTGCCAGCGCGGTTGGATTGCCCGCTTCGCTGCGGTAAAACGTCCACTGCTCGCTGTGCGGGTCAAACAGACCCAGGCCATCGCTTTCGGTGCCGACCCACAACCGCCCGTCAGCGGCGGGCAAGATGGCGCGCACAAAGCTGGTGCCCGCATTGCGAGCGCCCTCCTTGATGAATTTGAACGAGTGGAACTGGTAACCGTCATAGCGCAACAGGCCGGCGCTGGTGCCGACCCAGATCAGTCCGGCCGCGTCCTGAGCGATGGCTGAGACCACCCCGTCGGTGATGGCACCGGCCTCGCCGACCGAGACAAAACGGGGTTGAGCGAGCGGATTGTTGCCTGCAATGGCGGGTACCGCGATGAGCAGAAGCAAGAACAAAAAACAAGCACGAAGCAACATGCCGCGCATGTTACAGGGTGCCTTATGAGGCTCCGGGGTTGGCGCCAAGGCCACGTTCGATCAGTCGGGCGAGCCCGCAGTGCCGCCGCCGGACTGGGCCGCCAGCAAGCCGCCGCTGGCCAACCATTCGGCCAGCGGCTTGTGGCTCCAGGCGGACAAGGCTGCAGCCGAATCGGCGTGTGCGCCGCGTGCGCCGAGAATGCCCAGCCAGCCATTGCGACCGGCCCGCTTGGCGGTGTAGAGGGCGGCATCGGCAATGTTCACTGTGGCGGCCCAATCGAGCGCCGCCGGGGCCGCCGGGGCGAGCGGGAAGCAGGCAAACCCGACCGAGCAGGTCTTGTGCAGCAAGCGGCCGTCGGCCAGCACAAACGGCTGTTCAGCCACCGCAGCGCAGGCGCGCGCCGCCAGCTCGGGGGCATGGGCGCGCGTGCTTTCGCGGGCGACGATCAAGAACTCCTCGCCGCCCCAGCGCACCAAGTAGTCTGATTCCCGGAACACCTGCTGCAGCCGGCTGCGCACTTGCGTCAGCACCGCATCGCCGGCCGCATGGCCGAATTCGTCGTTGACTTGCTTGAAGTGGTCGATGTCGAGCAGAAAAAAGACCAGATCGCTCTCGTCCGGCGGCGCGGCGCGGTTCTGCCCTTCGTGGCGGCGCAGCGTCAGCGCGACATCGGCCTCGATGTGCTGGGCCAGGAAGCGCCGGTTGCGCAAGCCGGTCAGCGGGTCGGTCAGGCTGGATTCCTCCAGTTCGGCCGTGCGCTGGCTGACCTGACCTTCCAGCCACAGTTGGCGGGCGCGCAACTGGCGGGTGCGCAGTTGCAACAGCAGATAAGCCGACAGCAGCAGCGCCCCGAGCAGCAGCAGCCGGAACCACCATTGCTGCCACCAAGCGGGCAAGACGCGGATCGGGATCGCCAGCTCCTGCTGGCTGGCGACACCGCTGCGGTTGTTGGCGCGCACGCGCAGCAGATAGTCGCCCGGGCTCAGGTTGCTGTAGGCGGCCACGCGCAATTCCGCGCCGGTGCTGATCCAGGCCGGATCAAAGCCCTCCAGCCGGTAGGCATAGCGGCTACGGCTCGGATTGCTGTAGTCGAGCGCGGCGAATTCGAGGCTGAAACTGCGTTGCTCGGGCGTCAACTGCAGCCCTTGTTGCAACTGACCGGCCGACTGGCGCTCGCCGTTGATGCGCAACTCCACCGCCACCAGCGGCGGCGCGTGGACGGGCATGTCGAAGGTGTCCGGGCTGACCACCGCCACGCCTTTGCTGCCGCCGAACAGCAGTCGGCCGTCCAGCGTTTTGGCGTAGGCAAAGAACCAGGGCGTGCCGATGTCTATGCCGTCGGTCGGGGTCAGCTCGTCGAGCTTGTCGGTGGCCGGGTCGTAAACGTTGAGCTGAGTCCAGATGCGGCCGCGCCCGTCCTCCATCAGGTTGACGCCAAACGGGCGGTAGTTGATGCCATGGCGTTCGCTGATGCGCTCGAAGGCCGCATGGCTGCCGTCCCAGGCGCTCATTCGGTGCAGTCCTTCCACCGAGGTGTCGAGCCAAAGCGTCTGATGGCGATCGAACAGCAGGCCCAGCACGGCGGGGTTGCCGAGCTCCGCACCTGCGCGTGCCAGCACCGGCTGCAAGGTGCTGCCGCCCGGTGCGATGCGGAACAGGCCATTGCGCCCACCGACCCAGAGCGCTTCATCGGGGCCCAGCGCCATCGAATAGATTTCGCCGAAATGCGCTTGCCCGCCTGCCAAGGCCACGCGCTGCAAGCCGGCTGCCTTGGGGCGCAGGCGATACAGGCCGTCGTCGCTGCCCACCCACAGCGAGCCTTCGCTGCCGGCCAGCAGGTGGCGGATCGGCCCCAGCCGGTGGGGCAGTTTGTGCAGCAAGCGGCGTTGCCGGTCGAACTGCAGCAGCTCGTCGGCTGCAGCCAACCAGATATGACCGGCCCCGGCGGCCGTCATTTGCGCCATCGCGATGACCCGCGATACCTGCTGGCTGGCGGCGGTCTGGTGATCCCCCGATCGGGCAGTGGGCAGCGGCAACGTCGCGATGACGCGCAACTGCGGGTCCAGTACCGCCACGCCGCCCTTGTGTTGAGCGGCCCAGATGTCGCCGTTGTCAAGCTGCAGCAGGCTGCGCACATCGGCCTTGCGGAAGGCGGTTTCATGCCTTGTGGTGGGGACCGGGTCGGGACCGCGTACCCAGATGCTGCGATTGGCCGGGTTGTGGCGCTGCAAGCCCAGGCCAAAACCACCCACCCAAATCCAACCGGCGCGGTCGGCCAGCAGATGGGTCACCTCGTCACCGGCCAGTCCGGCCGGATTGAGCGGGTCATGGCGCAATTGCCGCAGCAGTTTGGCCGTCGTACTGTCGTGCACATCAATGCCGGCTGCGTGCCCGACCCAGACCTGCTTGGCCAGCCCGTCGGGTGCCTCGACAAAGCTGTTGACCGCGCTGCGGCCGCCACCCGGCTTGGGGTCAGCCGGCAACAGCTGGCCTTGCGCCGTGATCGGGTCGAGCAGGGCCAGCCCACCTTGTTGCGTGCCGACCCAGATGCGGCCGTCGGACGCTTCAAACAGCGCTTGCACCTTTTGGCCGTCCAGGCTGTCCGGGCGAGGGGCGCTGCCGGCGACAGTTTGCGCAAAGACGGCTTCAAAATCGCTGCCACCTTTGAGTCGGCGGCTCAGGCCGGACCAGGTGCCGACCCACAGCGTGCCCTGACGGTCGATCAGCAGCGCATGGACTCGGTCGTCGCTCAGGCTGCCCGGCTGGCTGGACGCGCGGTGGTGGGTGAAGCTGCCGCTGCTGGGGTCGAACCGGTCGAGCCCGGCCCCCAAGGTGGCGACCCAGATGGCCCCGTCGATGTCTTCGGCCAGCGCACGTATCGTCGGCCACACGACCTTGGCGCTGCCCGTTGCCTCCTGCGTCTCCGGGTTCACCAGATTGACCTGTTCGGTCGCGGGGTCGTAAACGGCCAAGCCGTCGCTTTCGGTGCCTATCCACAGCCGGCCATCGCGGGCCGACAGCAGGGCCCGCAGCCAGCCCAGATTGCGCGCCGCCACGACCTCGCTGACGCGTTCCTGGGGGCGAAAGCGGTAAGCGTCATGCCTGACCAGCCCGTCACCGGTGGCGATCCACAGAAAACCCGCCCGGTCCTGCGCCAGCGCCGCGACCACGCCGCGCGGGATGCTGCCGACGCCGACCGGCTCGAAGCGCGGTTCGGCGTCGAGTGCCAGCGCCGCACGGGCGGGCGCGGCATTGGCCGTGGCGCTGAGCCCGAGCAGCAAGCACAGCCAGAACAGCGAAAACAGCGAAAACAGCGTCAGTAGAAAGTGAAAGTAGCGAGAGACTTGCATCCCGGCAAGGATGCCACGCCCGACTGACGCTGCGGTGACGCTGCTCCACTAACCGCCCAGCTGCGCTGGGCGTTGCGGGCGCATATCACGCGACCTCGCTTTGCTTGGCGTTTTACTTTGCTTTTACTTTGCTTTTACTTTGCGAGAGGCGCGGTCAAGGCTTCGATGCGCGCCATCACCTCGGGCGTCAGCTTCGGCGTCAGGGCCAGTGCGCCGAGGTTGTCGTGCAATTGGCCGATCTTGCTGGCACCCAGAATCACCGTCGAGACACGCGGGTTCTTGTTGGCCCAAGCAATGCTCAATTGCGCCACATTACCGCCCAGCTCGGCGGCAATTTTCTCCAGCTCGGCGACGGCTGCGTTCTTGGCCGGGTCGGTCAGGCCGTCGCGCATCCAGGCCATGCTTTCCAGTGCGGCGCGGCTGCCGGCGGGTACCCCGGCCTTGTATTTGCCGGTCAGCAAGCCGGAGGCCAGCGGGCTCCAGGTCGTCAAGCCCAGGCCCATGTCATCGTAGAGCCGGGCGTATTCCTGCTCGACCCGGTTGCGGTGGAACAGGTTGTACTGCGGCTGCTCCATCACCGGCTTGTGCAGGTGGTGGCGCTCGGCAATCTCGTAGGCCGCGCGGATGTCGGCGGCCGACCATTCGCTGGTGCCCCAATACAGCGCCTTGCCCTGGGTGATCATGTCGCTCATCGCGCGAACGGTTTCTTCGATCGGCGTGTGCGGGTCGGGGCGATGGCAATAGACCAGGTCGATGAAGTCCAGCTGCATCCGCTTGAGCGACCCGTCGATCGCCTGCATCAGGTATTTGCGGTTCAGCGTGTCCCGGCGGTTGACCGTGTTGCCTTCCCGCTCCATGCCCCAGAAAAACTTGGTCGAGACGACATAGTTCAGGCGCGGCCACTTCAGCGCTTTGAACGCCTCGCCCATCACCACCTCGCTCTGGCCCAGTGCATAGACCTCGGCGTTGTCGAAGAAGTTGATGCCGGCATCGAAGGCGGCGGCGAGCATTTCGGTAGCGGCTTGGGTATCCACTTGGTTGTGATACGTGACCCAGGAGCCGAGCGACAGTTCGGAGACTTGCAGGCCACTGCGGCCCAGACGACGATATTGCATAGCGGTACTTTCTCCAGGGTAAACAACAGAGCGAGAAGGGTAGCGCAGCGCGGCCGCTATAGTGAAACCACCCCAAAATGCCCGTTCCCACGGGCTTGAGCTCAACCCGCCATGCGCACCATTCGCCGCCCCGACGCCGATTCATTCCCCACCGCCGAGACCTCGTCGGCCCGCCTTGCGAACGACGCGCCGCTGCGTTTGGCCGTCATTGGTGCCGGGCCGGCCGGGCTGACGCTGGCGCTGCTGGCGGCCCAGCTGCTGCCGCAAGCGCGCATCAGCTTGTTCGATGCGCGGCCGCTGGAGCGCGACGTGTCGGGTGATCCGCGCACGCTGGCGCTGTCGCTCGGTTCGGTGCAGTTGCTGCAGCGTCTGTCCGCCTGGGATGCCGGCGCGGCGCAGGCCATCCTGCAAGTGGTGGTCAGCCAAGCTCCGCCGACCATGCGGCACCCGCTGTTTGGCGGCTCGCAAGAGCCCGAGGTGCGCTTGAGCGCGGCCGAGCAGGGCGTGGCGCAACTCGGCGCGGTGCTCAGCTATGGCCAACTGGTGATGCCGCTGCAAGCCGCCTGGAATGCGCGGGTAGCTCAAGAACCGGGCCGCTTGAGCAGCCGCTTCGGTGCGCCGGTGCAGGCCTTGAAGTCGCAAGTGGACGGCGTCGAGGTGGATGCCGGTATTGCCGAGAGTTTTGATCTGGCGGTGGTGGCCGAGGGCGGCGTGTTTGCCGACCAAGCGCGCAAAGCGCTCAGCCACGACTATCAGCAAAACGCCTGGGTCGGCCGGGTCACCTTGGCCGACGACAGCCCGCCCGGTGTGGCCTACGAGCGCTTTACCCGCAACGGCCCGTTGGCGCTGCTGCCGCTGCGCGCCGAGGGCGGGCAGCGCCGCGCCGCGCTGGTCTGGTGCATGCCGCAGGCCGAGGACGAGGTGGCCGGCTTGAGCGATGCGCAGCGCCTGACCGTGTTGCACAGCCTGCTGCCCGATGCCGTCGGCCGCTTGCAGGGCATCAGCGCGTTGAAGTGCTTTGCGCTGGGCTTGAACGCCGAGCGCAGCTTGACCGAGGGCCGCATCGTGCGCATCGGCAATGCCGCACAAACGCTGCACCCGGTGGCCGGCCAAGGTCTGAACCTGGGGCTGCGCGATGCCTACGCGCTGGTCGAGGCCTTGCGCGCCAAGCACGACGTGGCGGCGGCGTTGCGCAGCGTCGAATGGCAGCGCGCGCCGGACCGCTGGAGCACGATTGCCGCGACCGATTTCCTCGCCCGCACCTTTGCCTGGCGCTGGCCCGGCCTGCCGATTGCGCGCGGTTTGGCCTTGGCCGCACTGCAAGCGCTGCCGCCGCTGAAGCGGGCCGTGGCGCGGCAAATGATGTTCGGTCGCAGGTAAATTGAGGCACCCGCAGCGATTCAGCGAAAATGCGCCAGCTCGAGCTGTTCGGGCACCACTTTGATAAGAGACCTTGGAATGAACAAAACCGAACTGATTGCACATCTGGCCACCAAGAATGAACTGACCAAGGCCGATGCCGGTCGCATTCTCGAGACGCTGATTGACGTCGTTGTCAGCACCGTCAAAAAGGGCGGTGCAGTTTCAATCCCCGGCTTTGGTTCGTTCAAGCAGCATTCCCGCGCGGCCCGCGTCGGCGTCAACCCCAGCACCGGCGACCGCATCAAGATCTTGGCCGCCAAGCTGCCCAAGTTCATCCCCGGTTCGACCTTCAAGTCCGCTGTAGAGCCGAAGCTGGCAGCCCGCAAGGCCGCTAAAGCCGCAGTCAAGCTGGCGGCCAAGCCTGTCACCAAAGCGGCGGCCAAAAGCACAGCCAAAGCCGCTGCCAAGCCGGCCGCCAAGGTCGCCGTGAAAGCAGCCGCCAAGCCAGCCGCCAAAGCCGTTGTCAAGCCTGCCGCCGCGCCAGCCAAAGCCGCTGCCAAGGTGGTGATCGCCAAAGTTGCCGCAAAGCCAGCCAGCAAGGCCGTGGCCAAGCCTGCTGCTAAAGCTGTAGCCAAGCCCGGCGCAAAGAAGACTGCGAAGTAAGTTGCTCTGGAGCCCAGACTCCTAGCTTGACCGGCCTGTCGCAAAGACGGGGCAGTCGACGGTTTGAAGAGCCGCCCATGTGGCGGCTTTTTTGCGTCTGTAGCCCTGGCTTGGGCCGTCGACGCTCCAAGCCATTACACTTTTGGCATGAGTACGTTGTTACGGATCGCATTTGCCTGGCTGCTGGCCGTGGCGATACCCCTGCAGGGGTACGCCGCGTCGCGCATGCTGATGTGCGGCCCGGCTCATCATCCGGCTGCAGTGGTGGAGCGGTTGGTGGCAACTAGCCATCCGGCCGACCACCCGATGGCTCACACGCATGCGAATGTGCATGAACAGGCCGATCGCGTGCTGGTGGCCGCCACCCTCGACGAGGGCAGTGCCGAGCCTGCTGCAGCCAAGCCCGGCCATGCCGGCAAGTGCAGCATCTGTGCCTCTTGCTGCCATTCGGTGGCGCTGCTCAGCGAGGTGTTGGTCGTGCCCGCCATGCCTCACGACCGCACTCTGGCGTCGACCCTGCCACTGGTCCACGAGCGGGCTTGGGTCGGCCGCCTCGACCGGCCGCCGCAACTCGCAACGGCTTGAACGGCCCAGCTTGCGCCATCACGCGCAAGCCCTGACGGCCGTCAGTTGACCTGAGGTTTCGCGCATTCTTGCGGATGCGCCTAGGCCGGGTCACTTCCGTCTCCGCCTGTTTGCGAAAAAACTATGTCATCTCCTACTTGCTCACGCGCGGCGCTGCTCGCCGCGTCCGCAGGGCTGTGCCTGCTTGCTCCATTGGTGCAGGCCCAGACCCAAACGCAGCCCTTGCTGCCCGCTGCGGTTGCTGCCGCTGCCGCTGCCACTCCGCAGTCGCTGAACCGCCCCGATCCGCTCGACGCCCAGGCGGCGCTGCCGCCACTGATTTACCGCTCCGCCCTGCAGGGCTACCGCCCGAACGTCGAAGCGGCAGTGGGGAATTGGCCGGCCGCGAACGCGCAGGTCGGCCGTATCGGGGGCTGGCGCGCTTACGCCCGCGAGGCGCAGCAGCCGGAGACTGTGCCGGCCGCCGCTCCGCTCAACACACCCGCTGCTCAGCCAAAGCCCATGTCGTCGCACGCTCACCAACCGCAGGAGCTCAAATGAGAGCCGCCCGCGAACTTGACCGGAGCGCTGTTGCGGGCGGGTCCGGCGCGCGCTGGCCGCGCTTGGCCCTCGCCGTGTTGCCCTTGCTGTTGGCCGGTTGCGCCAGCTTGAGCGCCGACGGCGGTTTCCAGCAGATACGGCAAGCCGCCGAGCAGCGCTTGGGCAAAGCGGTCCAGCGGGTGCAGAGCGCGGCCGATCAGGACGCCGTCGGCCTGCGGGTCGCCGAGCTGCTGTCCAAACCGCTCAGCGCCGATGCTGCCGTGCAAATTGCCCTGCTCAACAACCGCGGCTTGCAAGCCAGCTTTCAGGCGCTGGGCATTGCCGAGGCCGAGATGGTGCAAGCCAGCCGTCTGCCCAACCCGGGGTTCAGCATCGGCCGACTGCAACGCGGCAGCGAGCGGGAGACCGAGCGCTCGCTGTCCTTCAACCTGGCGCACCTGATTGCCCTGCCGTTGACGCGGCAGATCGAGGACCGGCGCTTTGCAGCCGTGCAGCGCGAGGTCTCGATGGAAGTGTTCGCGCTGGCCGCCGAGTCTCGCAAAGCCTATTACGCCGCAGTGGCGGCCGAGCAGACCGCGCGTTACCGGCGTGATGTCGTGGCGGCTGCCGATGCCGGGGCCGAGTTGGCCAAGCGGCTGACGCAGGCGGGCAACTGGAACAAATTGCAGCAGGCGCGCGAGCATGGCTTTTTCTCCGAGGCGGTGTTGAATGCCGCCCGCGCCGAGGCCGCGCGCAGTGTCAGCCGCGAGCGCTTGATCCGCTTGCTGGGGCTGTGGGGCGCGCAGATCGCCTTCAGCTTGCCCGAGCGCTTGCCCGATTTGCCCGGACAGCCGCAAGAGCGCCCGGACATCGAGCAGTTCGCGATGTCCCAGCGGCTTGACGTGCAAGCGGCCAAGCAGCAAGCCGAGGCAACGGCCAAGGGCTTGGGCCTGAGCAAGATCACGCGTTTTGTGAACGTGCTCGATCTGGGCTACCGCAACAATTTATCCAACGAGGCGCCGCGTCAGACGGGCTTTGAGATCAGCTTCGAGCTGCCACTGTTCGACTGGGGCGATGCGCGCATCGCCAAGGCCGAGGCGATCTACAGGCAAAGCCTGCAACGGGCGGCGCAAGTGGCGGTCGAGGCACGCTCCGAGGTGCGCGAGGCTTACTTGGGCTATCGCTCGTCCTACGACATTGCCCAGCATTACCGAGACGACGTCGTGCCCACGGCCAAGCGCATCTCGGACGAGAACGTGCTGCGCTACAACGGCATGTTCATCAGCGTCTTCGAGTTGCTGGCCGATACGCGGGAGCAGATCGGTGTCGTCAATGCGTCGATCGAAGCGCTGCGCGATTTTTGGATGGCGCAAGCCGATCTCGACATGGCGCTGATCGGCAAGCCCCGCTTGTCCGCTGGCACAGCACCCACAGCGGCCACCGGCAGCGCCGGCCCCGCCCATTGATTCAGGAGCACGCAAGATGGTTTCTCGACGTAGTTTTTTCCAGGGCGCGGGTGCCCTGACCGCCGCCGTTTCAGCTGCTGCCGTCAGCCGTGTGGCGCTGGCCGCCTTGCCCGAGCCGGTCATGCAGACCCAGCCGGACACGATGCCGCCGCTGCTGCCCGAGACCGGTCGGCCCTACAACCCGGTGGTTACGCTGAACGGCTGGACCTTGCCCTGGCGCATGAACCAGGGCGTGAAGGAGTTCCACTTGGTCGCCGAGCCGGTGCTGCGCGAGCTGGCGCCGGGCATGAAAGCGCATCTGTGGGGGTACAACGGCCAGTCGCCCGGCCCGACCATCGAAGTGGTGGAAGGCGACCGCGTGCGCATCTTCGTCACCAACCGCCTGCCCGAGCACACCAGCGTCCACTGGCATGGCCAGCGCCTGCCCAACGGCATGGACGGCGTGTCGGGCCTGACGCAGAAGTCCATCCAGCCGGGCAAGACCTTCGTTTACGAGTTTGTGGCGCGCCGCCCCGGCACCTTCATGTATCACCCGCATGCCGACGAGATGACGCAGATGGCGATGGGCATGATGGGCTTTTGGGTCACCCACCCCAAGCTCAAGAATCCGCTGATCGACGCGGTGGACCGGGATTTCTGCTTCCTGTTGAATGCCTTCGACATCGAGCCCGGTGCGGCCACGCCCAAGATCATGACGATGCTGAACTTCAACCTGTGGGCCTGGAACAGCCGCATCTTCCCCGGCATCGACACGCTCAATGTGCGCAAGGGCGACAAGGTGCGGATTCGCGTCGGCAACCTGACGATGACGAATCACCCGATCCATTTGCACGGACACGAGTTCACCGTCACCGGCACCGACGGCGGACCGACGCCCAAGGGCAGCCGCTGGCCCGAGGTGACGACCGACGTGGCGGTGGGGCAAATGCGGCAGGTCGAATTTTTGGCCGACGAGGAGGGCGACTGGGCTTTTCACTGCCACAAGAGCCACCACACGATGAACGCGATGGGTCACGATGTGCCGACCATGATAGGTGTCGACCACCGCCAAGTGGTCAAGCAGATCAGCAAGCTGGTGCCCGACTACATGGTGATGGGCGAGCGCGGCATGGCCGACATGGGCGAGATGGAGATGCCGCTGCCCGACAACACCGTGCCGATGATGACCGGCGCGGGCCCGTTCGGCGGCGTCGAGATGGGCGGCATGTTCTCGATCCTGAAGGTCCGCAAAGACCAGAAGCCGGGCGACTACAGCGACCCCGGTTGGTACCAGCACCCGAAGGGCGAAGTCGCCTTCGAGTGGACCGGCGCACTGCCCGAGCCGGCCCGTTTTGCGGCCGAAGGCGGGCAATCGATGCCGCGCCAGCAGGCCCCGGCCAAGGCCACCGAAGTGACCGTGCGCAAGCCCACCGGCCATTCAGAACATTGAGCGTTACAAAACCATCACCAACAGGATATTCACTATGAAACTGATTCAAAACCTGCGTGCCCTGAGCGTCGGCACCGTACTCGTCGGCTTGGCTGTCACCAGCTTGGCGGTGCACGCCCACGGCAATGAAGATCACGTCAAGACGGCCGCTCCGGTCAAGCTGGAGCAAAAGGCCTGGGGCATTGCCGCCGAAGCCAAAGCCACCAACGCGGCCCCGCGCGTCATCGCCATCAGCATGACGGATGCGATGCGCTTCACGCCCAAGCTGATTCAGGTCAAGCTGGGCGAGACGGTCAAGTTCGTGATCAAGAACGACGGACAGATGCTGCACGAGTTCGTGCTGGGCACCAAGGCGGAGCTCGACGAGCATGCGGCGCTGATGCTCAAGTTCCCCGGCATGGAACACGACGAGCCGTATATGGCCCATGTGCCGGCCGGCAAGACCGGTGAAATCGTCTGGACCTTCAACCGCGCAGGCGATTTCGATTTTGCTTGCCTGATTGCCGGCCATTACCAGGCCGGCATGGTCGGGCAAGTGAAGGTCAGCGACGCAACGCCGGCGGCCGTTGCCGCCTTACCTACTGCCGCGACTGCCGCGACTGCCGCGCCTGCATCGCCTTCCGTGGCCGCCGCCGACTTCAGCGACGGTGAAATCCGCAAGGTCGACAAGGACACGCAGCGGCTGACGATCAAGCACGGCGCGATCAAGAACCTCGACATGCCGGGCATGACGATGTTGTTCCGGGTCAAAGACCCCGCCCTGCTGGACAAGGTGAAGCCCGGCGACAAGGTGAAGTTCAAGGCCGAAAGCGTCGGCGGTGCGATCCTCGTGACCGAGATTCAAGTCGTCGAGTGAGGGGCAGGCGCTGCAGTAGGCGGGGCAACGCTCCGGCCTGCTTTTGGGCCTGAGTTGGCGCGGCTTTTCAGCCAGCGCTCCCCGAACAGCACGCAGGCCAGCGCCGCCACCACCAGCGCAATGCCGGCCCATTGCCAGGCCGTCACCACATCGCCGAGTACCAGCATGCCGGTGGCAATGCCGATCAGCGGCACGCCGAGGCTGAATGGTGCGACGCGGTTGACGGCATGGCGCTTGAGCAGGCCGGTCCAGAGCG
>CANFYD010000008.1 GCA_947450745.1 Burkholderiales bacterium | reverse complement strand
TCGCATTCCAGCACCGGCAATTGACCGGGCTCGCTCAGGCAGCGTTCACCGTAATGCTGCAGCGCGGCCAGATGCGATGGCGTGGCCCAAGCGTAGTGCGGCAGCGCTTGCAGCTGCTGCAGGTCGTAACCGAGCAGGCGCTGCATGGCCGGGTTGGCGAACAGAATCCGCCGCCCGCCGTGCACCAGCAGCGGCGCGCTGACCGCGTCCAGACCTGCCACCAAGCCGGCCTCCAGCCACTGGTTTGCTTCACTCACGCCCATCGCTTCCTCCTTTGCCAGACTCGTGTCGTGTCGTGTCGTGTCGCGTCGCGTCGTGCCGTGTCGTGCCAAGCGCTCGCGCCGTCAGACCTTGGCCGGGGCGCGGCGCTTGTCAGCCACCGGCTTTTTGATGAAAAACACGAACTGCATGTTGTTGCGCTGCTCGACCTCCAGCACCTGTTTGATCACCGGAGTGGTGAAGCTGTAACCGACCGGCAGCAGCACGCTGCCATGCGGGCTCAGCACCGCGCGCGCCAGCACCATGCCGGGCTTGAGCAGCGCTGACAACACCTCGATGTCGGCCAGCGCCTCGGCCGCCAGCTCGACCAGCAGCAGCTCGAACGCCTCGATCACTTCCGGGTCGTAACGGGTGGCCGCCGTCAAGCGAATCGCCTGCGCAGCCTCTTCGGTGGAGTACTCCTTTTCGGCCAAGCGGCCGGCGACCAAGGCCTCATACATGCTGCTCACGCTGACGATCTGCGCGCCGATCGAGACCTCGAAACCGGACAAGCCGTCCGGGTAGCCTCGGCCGTCGATCCGCTCATGTTGCGAGCGGATGATGACGGCCGATTGGCGCAGCCGGCCCAGCGGCATCAACGCCGTCTGGGCGTGCAGCGGGTGCAATTTGTAGACCTCGAACTCCGCGCCGGACATCAGCGATTCCGGCTTGCCGAAGAGCGCGTCCGGCAGGCCGATCTTGCCCACCTCGTGCAGCAAGCCGGCGTTGTAGATGTCCACCACCTCGACGCCGCTGAGCTTCATCTTTTCGGCCAAGCGGCGCGCCAGATTGGCGACCCGGTGGCCATGGCCGGCCACACCGCCGTCGCGCAACTCCAGCAGGCTGGCAAAGATGCCGATCGAGAGCGCAAAGTTTTCTTCCAGCTGCAGATTGGCCGCTCCGAGCTGGGCATTGGCTTTTGCCATGCCGGCGTTGGCGCTGCCGAGCTGCTCGTTGGCGCTGCCCAGCTGTTCATTGGCCGCGCCCAATTTCGTATTCGCCGTCAGCAAATCCTGCGTGCGGGCCTTGACCCGCTGCTCCAGCACCTCGTTGCCCTCCTGCAATTGCTCGTTGGCCGATTGCAGCTTCTGGTTGACCTCCTGCAACTCCAGCAGGGCCACTTCAAGCTGGATGTTGACCCGGCCCAGCTCCGCATTCTGGTCCTGCGTCAACTGATCAAGGCGGCGGTTGTCCTCTTCGAGCTGCTTGCGCCGCAGGCCATCGCCGACCGACAACAGAATGTCCTGGTCGTCCCAAGGCTTGGCAATGTAACGATGGATTTCACCCCGGTTGATCGCACCGATGGTGGAGTTGATGTCGGCATAGCCGGTCAGCATGATGCGCACCACCGCAGGCCAGCGTTCGCGCACTTGCTCGAGAAACTGCACGCCGTCCATCTCCGGCATGCGCATGTCGCTGACCACCAGATCGACGGGCTCCGCCGCCAGCATCTCCAAGCCCGCCGCGCCGCCCTCGGCCAACAGCACGCGGTAGCCTTGCGGGCGAAACAAGCGCCGCAAGGCGCTCAGGATGGAGGGCTCGTCGTCCACACACAGGACGACCGCTTGCTGGGCAGAAGATTCGGTCATGACGTCATTCGTTGCTGGACGGCGCGTGGGTTCTGGGTAACGCTGCCGCTGTCAATAAACTGGCTTCAGTTGATAAAAACGCATTGGCAGATAAAATCATTTGATTGATTATTATCAATTTAATAGCCTTTCAACCGAACGTAGCATGCCTTGATTTCGCACGATCAGATCGTGCGTATTGCGCACAAATCATGTCGTTGTGCGCAATACCGCACAATTTTTGTCATCGGTCCACTGCGGGCATTTCAAAGCGCCGGCCCCAAACCCAACGGAGCAGGCACCGCGCGCAGCACCTTCTGAAACAGTTGCTCGTATTCGGCCTCCGGCAGATGGCCGGTCAGCGGGTCTTTATTCGTGGCGAAGGCATCGTCCAGCTCGGCCCAGTCCTGCGGGCTCAAGACCTGCAAGGCGAGCGGCAAGATCTCGCGCTCTTCCAGCTCCATATGTTGCAGATAGGCCCGCACATAGCGTTCGGCCATCACCTCGAAGGCAGCACGCCGCGCCTCACCCATCATCTCGAAGCCCAGCAGCGCATGTTCCAGGTCGCGAATGGCCCGCTCGCCGCGCAAGTGGTCTTCATCCAGCCGGTCCAGCAGGGGGCGGATCTCCGGGGCGCGGGCGCGCAGCTTGGGGAACAGCAACTGGCTTTCCTTCGGATGGTGGCGGCGCTCCGGGAACTCGTCCACATAAAAAAGCAGCGCCCGCAAGGCGGCAAAACCAGCCGCGTCCGGCAGCGTCATGTGGCGCCGCTGTTCGGCCAGCAACAGCGGGATCGAGCGCAGCATCGCCGCCAGCGCGCTGTGCTCGTCGTGAATGATCTTGATCGTCAGCGGTCGCATCATGTCTCCTTGGGTAGATTTAGCGGTGCCAGCCGGTGCCAGCCCACCCGTCAGACTGTCACGATCAGGCCCTTGCGGCTTGCTGTGGATCAAGCTTTTAGCGCCTTGCGACGACTGCTCCACGCCCGACTTTGGCGCTCGCCAACGGAGCGGCTCGCCAGCCCCGGTAAAATCCTGGGTTACTCCGCAACTATCCATCGCAAGCCATGGCCACTACCGCTGCAAGCAACCCCACTTTGATGGCCAACGCCATTCGTGCATTGGCGATGGACGCCGTGCAGCAAGCCAATTCCGGCCACCCCGGCGCGCCGATGGGCATGGCCGATATCGCGGTGGCCTTGTGGGGCCGCCACCTGAGCCACAACCCGGTCAACCCGCAATGGGCCAACCGCGACCGCTTTGTGTTGTCGAACGGCCACGGCTCGATGCTGATTTATGCGCTCTTGCACCTGACCGGCTACGACTTGCCGATGGCCGAACTGAAGAACTTCCGCCAACTGCACAGCAAGACACCGGGCCACCCGGAAGTCGGCGTGACGCCCGGCATCGAGACCACCACCGGCCCGCTGGGTCAGGGCCTCACCAATGCCGTCGGCCTGGCGCTGGCCGAGAAGATGCTGGCCAAGGAATTCAACCGCGACGGCCTGGCCATCGTCGACCACCACACCTTTGTCTTCATGGGCGACGGCTGCCTGATGGAAGGCATCAGCCACGAAGCCTGCTCGCTGGCCGGGGCCTGGAAGCTGAACAAGCTGATCGGCATTTATGACGACAACGGCATCTCGATCGACGGCCAAGTCGCCCCCTGGTTCGCCGACAACACCGCCCAGCGCTTCGAGGCTTATGGCTGGAACGTCATCGGCCCGGTCGATGGCCACAACATCGACGCGGTGGACGCGGCGATTGCGCAAGCCAAGCTGAGCACAGCCAAGCCGACGCTGGTGATCGCCAAAACCCATATCGGCAAGGGCTCGCCGAACCGCGCCAACACCTCCAAAGCGCACGGCGAGCCGCTCGGCGCGGACGAAATCGCGCTGACCCGCGCCAGCATCGGCTGGCCGCACGCGCCGTTCGTCGTCCCGGCCGAGGTCTACGCCGACTGGGATGCCAAGAGCGCCGGTGCCGCCCGCGAAGCCGACTGGGAGACCCGCTTTGATGCCTACGCCAGCGCCCACCCGGAGCTGGCCGCCGAGTTCCAGCGCCGCATGGCCGGCGTGCTGCCGAGCCACTTTGCGCAGACCGCCGTGGACACGGTGATTGCCGCCCACACCAGCGGCGAAACCGTGGCCAGCCGCAAGGCCAGCCAGATTGCGCTGGAAGCGTTCACCGCAGCCGTGCCCGAGTTGCTGGGCGGCTCGGCCGACCTGACCGGCTCCAACCTGACCAACACCAAGGCCGCCACCGCCTTCCGCCTGGAAGCCGACGGCTCCAGCAACGGCGGCCGCCACATCAACTACGGCGTGCGCGAATTCGGCATGGCCGCCATCATGAACGGCGTCGCCCTGCACGGCGGCTTCATTCCCTACGGCGGCACCTTCCTGACCTTCAGCGACTACAGCCGCAACGCCATCCGCATGGCCGCGCTGATGAAGCTGCGCGTCATCCATGTGTTCACGCATGACTCGATCGGCCTGGGCGAAGACGGCCCGACCCACCAATCGATCGAACATGTGGCCTCGCTGCGGCTGATTCCCGGCCTCGACGTCTGGCGTCCGGCCGACACGGCCGAAACCGCCGTCGCCTGGACCATGGCCATAGCCAACGCGACCCGCCCCAGCGTGCTGGCCTTGAGCCGCCAGAACCTGCCCTACGCCCCGAAAAAGGCGCTGGAAGACATCAGCAAGGGTGCCTACATCCTGAGCGAGCCCAGCGACATCGGCCTGAAGAAAAAGCCCAAGGCCGTCATCATCGCGACCGGCTCCGAAGTGCAACTGGCCCTGCATGCGCAAGCCACGCTGGCCAGCGAAGGCATCCCGGTGCGTGTCGTCTCGATGCCATCGACCAACGTCTTTGACCGCCAGGCCGTCAAGTACAAAACCGCCGTGCTGCCCGAAGGCCTGCCGCGCATCGCCGTGGAAATGGGCGTGACCGACGGCTGGTGGAAATACGGCTGCGCGGCCGTTGTCGGCATCGACACCTACGGCGAATCCGCCCCCGCCCCGCTGCTGTTCCAGCATTTCGGTTTCACCACCGAAAACGTCGTCGCCACGGTCAAGGTGGCGATGGGCAAGAAGCGCTGAGAAGCTGAGAACTTTTCTACTGCGCGGCCGCCATGCGTCGTTGGCCGGATGCTCGGAATCCTCACGTACAGGAAGTACGTTCCGGTTCCTGTGCTCCGGCCGCCTAGCCTGACGACCGCTCGCTACGAAATTTCTCAGCTTCTGATTTCAAGCCCGGGTGCGCCGCATCCGGGTGAATGTTTTTTTATCCCAGGAGACTAAGAGCATGACGATCAAAATTGGTATCAACGGCTTCGGCCGCATCGGCCGTATGGTGTTTCGCGCGGCGATCGCCAACTTCAAGGAAATTGAAGTGGTCGGCATCAACGACTTGCTGGAGCCGGACTATCTGGCTTACATGCTGAAGTTCGACTCGGTGCATGGCAAGTTTGACGGCGAGGTGTCGGTCGACGGCCAGAACCTGATCGTCAACGGCAAGACGATTCGCTTGACCGCGCTGCGCGATCCGAGCGAGCTGAAGTGGGCCGAAGTCGGTGCCGACATCGTGGTCGAAGCGACCGGCCTGTTCCTCGACAAAGCCAGCGGCGAAAAGCATCTGGCCGCCGGTGCCAAGAAGGTGGTGTTTTCGGCCCCGTCGAAGGATGACACCCCGATGTTCGTCTTCGGCGTCAACCACGAGACCTATGCCGGCCAAGCGATCATCTCGAACGCGTCTTGCACCACCAACTGCCTGGCCCCGCTGGCCAAGGTGTTGAACGACAAATGGGGCATCAAGCGCGGCCTGATGACGACGGTCCATGCAGCCACCGCAACCCAGAAGACGGTTGACGGCCCGAGCAACAAGGACTGGCGCGGCGGCCGCGGCATCCTGGAAAACATCATTCCGTCCAGCACCGGCGCAGCCAAGGCGGTGGGCATCGTGATCCCCGAGCTGAACAAGAAGCTGACCGGCATGTCGTTCCGCGTGCCGACCTCCGATGTGTCGGTGGTCGACCTGACGGTCGAGCTGATCAAGGAAGCGTCCTACAAGGAAATCTGCGCCGAGTTCAAGGCCCAGTCGGAAGGCGCTTTGAAGGGCGTGCTCGGCTACACCGAGGAAAAGGTTGTGGCGACCGACTTCCGCGGCGATGCCCGCACCTCCATCTTTGACGCCGATGCCGGCATCGCGCTCGACAGCACCTTCGTCAAGCTGGTCGCTTGGTACGACAACGAGTGGGGCTATTCGAACAAGGTGCTCGAAATGGTCCGCGTCATCGCCAAGTAAACAAAAGGTCGCGCGTTCTCTACTGCGCGGCCGCCATGCGTCGTGGGTCGGATGCGCGTGATCCTCACGTACCCAAAGTACGTTCCGGTCCCTGCGCTCCGCCTGCCTAGCCTGACAGCCGCTCGCTACGAGAACTCCCGCCCTCTAGAGTCGTGTCACCGGCTCCCCAGCCGCCCAGCACCGCGATCGCGGACTTTGTGTCCGCTGCCGGGGTTCTGGGCGGTTTTTGTTCACCTTTTTTTACCTTCACCGACCCGGGCTCCCCCCTAAACTCTTGCCAAGCTCGCCTTGCGAGCACAGCCCCCTGGAGCTTGCGGTTTATGAAGTATCTGCCCGTCCTTTGTGTGTTTTCACTGCTGGCGGCTCTGGCCGCACCGGCCGCCCATGCGGCTGCAGCACTGGAAGAAACCGCCCGCGTGATCGTGCGCTTCAAGCCGACCGCTGACAGCGTGCGAGCCAAGGCCTTGGCGCTGATGGCCGACGCCGCGACCGCGCAAGACGTGGCACAGACGCGTGCCACTGCGCTGGGCCTGCGCACCGGGCTGAACACCCGGCTGTCGCAGGGGCTGAAGGCACACCTGAGCCTGGACAGCCGCACCCATGTGATCACCGCCAGCGGCATCAATTCGGCCGCCCTGGTGCAGCGATTGGCGCTGGACAGCGAGGTGGAGCTGGCGGTGGTGGACCAGCGCCGCCGCCACACGCTGGCACCCAACGACCCGTTCTACGCCACCGCCGCCCCCAACGGCCCGACGGTCGGCCAGTGGTATTTGAAGACCGCCAGCAGCGTGCCGGGTGAGGCGGTGTCCAGCATCAACGCGCCGAGCGCCTGGGACATCACGACCGGCAGCGCCAGCATCGTGGTCGCCGTGCTCGACACCGGCGTGCGCAAGGACCACCCGGACCTGGCTGCGCAGTTCATCGGCGGCTACGACATGATTTCCAACGCGGCCACCTCCGGCAAGGGCGGGCTTGGCCGCAACAGCGATGCGTCCGACCCCGGCGACTATGTTTCACAAGCCGACATCGACGGCGGCACGCTGGGCAGCGGCTGCGACGCCACCGACATCGGCAACAGCTCCTGGCACGGCACGCGGGTGTCGGGCCTGATCGCCGCCGCCACCAACAACGGACTGGGCATGGCCGGCGTGGCTTGGGGCGTGAAGATTCTGCCGGTGCGGGTGCTGGGCAAATGCGGCGGTTTCGACTCCGACATCATGGACGGCATGTTGTGGGCCGCCGGCATCACTGTGGCGGGCTTGCCTGTCAACCCGAACCCGGCCAAGGTGCTGAACCTGAGCTTGGGCGGCACCGGCGCTTGCGGCACGACCGGCACCGGCGCGCTCTACCGCAGCGTCATCAACCAGGTCATTGCCAAGGGTGCCACCGTCGTGGTGGCAGCCGGCAACAGCGAAGGCCAGGCCGTCGGCATTCCGGGCAATTGCCCCGGCGTCGTGACGGTGACCGGCTTGCGCCATGTCGGCAGCAAGGTCGGGTTTTCAAGCGTCGGCCCGGAAGTGAGCATCGCGGCACCGGGCGGCAATTGCGTCAACCTGACCGGCGCCTGCCTCTACCCGATGTTCAGCACCACCAACAGCGGCACGACCACGCCGGTGCTGGCCGACAACGCGTACACCAACAACAACGCCTCGGTGGGCACCAGCTTTTCGACCCCGATTGCAGCCGGTACGGTGGCGCTGATGCTGTCGGTGCGGCCGTCGATGACCTCCACCGAGGTGACGGCGATGCTGAAGAAGACCTCCCGACCGTTCGTGACGACCGGCGGCACCGCCGCCATCCCGCAATGCGTGGCCCCCAGCAGCACTGCGGTGCAGGATGAGTGCTACTGCACCACCAGCACCTGCGGCGCCGGCATGCTGGACGCCGGTGCCGCCGTGACGGCCGCCCAAGCCGCCAACGCGACCACCGCCCAGACCATCAGCTTTGCCGCCCCTGCCAGCGTGACCCTGGCCACCGGCACGGTCGCGTTGACCGGCAGCGCCAGCTCCGGGCTGAGCCTCAGCTACAGCAGCAGCACCGCGTCGGTCTGCACGGTCAGCGGCAACACCGTGACCCTGCGCGCGGCGGGCACGTGCACGATCACGGCCAACCAGGCGGGCAATGGCACTTATCTGGCCGCCACGGCGGTCACCAGCAGCTTCGCGGTGACGACGCCTGGGGTGCTGAACGCTCAAAACATCAGCTTTGCCGTGCTGGCCACGCAGACCTTGGGCACGCCAGCGCCGACCTTGAGCGCCAGCGCCTCGTCGGGCTTGGCGATCAGTTTTGCCTCGGTCTCCGCCTCGGTCTGCAGCATCAATGGCAGCAGCGTGACCTTGCTGACGGCCGGCACCTGCACGATCACCGCCAGCCAGGCGGGCAACACGACTTATTCGGCCGCCACGCCGGTCACGCGCAGCTTCAGCGTGCTGCCGGGCAGCCAAACCATCAGCTTTGCCGGGCCGGCGGGTCAGGTGCTGGGGGCCACGCCGCTGACGCTCAGCGCCTCGTCCAGCTCAGGGCTGGCGGTGTCGTTGACTGCGAACACCCCGGCGGTCTGCTCGCTCAGCGGCAACACGCTGACCTTGCTGACGGCCGGCACTTGCACGCTGACGGCCAGCCAGGCGGGCGACGCGAACTACTCGGCTGCGGCTGCGGTGGTGCAATCATTCGCCGTGGCCCCGACGCCGCAAACCATCAGCTTTGCCGCCCCGGCCGATCAGGTCATCGGGGTGGCCGCCCCGGCCTTGACGGCGACTGCGACCTCCGGCTTGCCCGTCACTTTCACCGCCACCCCGCCGGCGGTCTGCACGGTCAACGGCAGCGCCTTGACGCTGCTGGCGGCCGGCACCTGCACCGTCACAGCCTCGCAAGGCGGCAACGCCAATACGGCAGCGGCGACGTCGGTGTCCCGCAGCTTCACGGTCGCCGCAGCGCCGGTGGTGGCCAGCTCAGGCGGCGGCGGTGGCGGTGCGTTTGGCGGCTTCTGGGTGCTGATGCTGGGTGTGGCCAGCTACTGCCTGCGCCGCCCGCGCAAGCCCTCGGCTTTGCACGCTTTGCACGGCTGCACCCCGTAGGGCGGGTCAAGACCCGCGTCAGCCCTGCCGCAAGCCGCCCGGTGTCACGTCAAGCGCTGATCACCGGGCGCTGGCGGCCGCAGAGGCAAGGGGCGCGGCCGGCGCGCTGGGCGCAGCCCGTGGCGCAGCGGGAGCCGCTACGGTGGAGGCCGCCGGTGCTGCTGCTGGCGTCGCTGCGCCAGCAGCTGCCGAAGCCGCTGCCTCCACCGGTGCGAACTGGCAGACCTTGAAGCCGGCGGCCAGCGCGGCGTCCTTCAAACCCATCAACTGCGCACTCAACGCGCCATCGGCTTGCGGAAAAACCAGGTTGGTGCGTTTCATCGGCGCTTGCAGTTGCAGCACGCGCAAGCCCTTCAACGAACGCTTGTCGAAGGCGTCCAGCGCGGCCTCCGCCGCCTTTTCGCTGCTGTGCCGGGTCAGCAGCAGCGTCGGCAGCTCATCCGGAGGGCCTTTCAGAAACTCGAACTCGATCTTCAGCTTTTTGTAGGTTTCTTCCTTGCGGGCCTGAAAGTCGCGGTTCGGCATCTTGATCGTCGCCACCGCCCAAACGCCAGCCAGCTCGCTGGTCTGGGCCTGCCAGGCGGTCAGCGCCACCCCAGCCTTGGCCAGTGCAGCTTGGGCGGCCTGCAAGGCGGCGTCGCCGTCCAGCGGGCCCAGCGCCAAGCAGTTGCGCGACTGCAAGGCGGCCAACTCGGTTTCGCTCAGCAACTTGATGCGCTCGGGGTGCACCTGGCGCGCCATGCGCTCCGGCTCACGGTCGCCCCGGGCCTTGATGCCGACCACCTCGTCGAGCCAGCCCCGCGTCCAGCTGAAAAACAGCAGGTTGAGCAACAGCAACAGCACAGCAAGGGCACGCAACATCGTCTCAAACCTCCGGGATTGTTGGCGCGTGCGGCGTTGTGGGTGCGCCCTGCGGCTGCAGGCGCAGGCTGACCTCGCCGCCGCTGATGGTGTGCAGGCCTTGCGGGGTTTGCACCAGCAATTCGCCTTGCGCGTTGACGCCACGCGCGATGCCGTCCAGCACGCCGGCGGTGACGGCACGGCCGACGGTCAGGTCGCGCCGCTCGAAGGCCGGGTGCCAGGCGGCAAAGCCGCTGTAGGAGAAGTTCAGCAGCGCTTGCGCCAGCGCCGGCACGATCAAGGCCAGCACCGTCGGCGCGGTCAACTCGGGTTGGAGTTCGGTCAGGGCTGCAAAACCAGTGCTGAACGGCGACTTTTGGCCCAGCGGCGCGCCCTCGCCGAGCAAGCCCGGCAACTCCTTGATATTGAGACCCACGCCGACCACCACCATGCGCTGCTCGCCGGCGGCCACGGTTTCGATCAGGATGCCGCCCAGCTTGCGGCCGTCCAGCCACAGGTCATTCGGCCATTTCAGCCGCAGCCTCGGGCCAGCCCCAGCCGCCAAGCCGGCGCTGGGCTCCAACGCTTCGGCAATGGCGCAACCGACGGCCAGCGACAGGCCGGACCAATCCTGCATGTCCAGACACAGGCCGAGCGAAAACGTCAGCGAACTGCCGGGGCCGGAAAACCAGGTCCGGCCCATGCGGCCGCGGCCATGGGTTTGATGCTCGGCCACCAGCAGGCAGGGCTGCAAATCGTCCGCCCGTCGGCCGAAGGCAGAGCGGTCGTCCACGCGCCCATCCACGCTGCCATCCACGCTGCCATCCACGCGGCGGCCATCGCCGACGCGCCCGCCCGGCCCTTCGGAGGCGGCCCGAACCGCGCTGCGCACCCGCTCGAGCAGCGCCGTGTTGGTCGATTCGCTGCGCGCCACCACCTCGATGCAAACGCCGGGCAGCAGCGGCGACAGGTTCTGCCACAGCGCCTCGACCTGCCAATCCAGCTTGGCGGGCTCGGTCGCCGCCTCGTGGCCGGGCACAACAGGCTGAGCGGAGGGGCGGGTTGGCATGGGCGGGATCGGCATCAGAGCAAGCGTTAGCGTTTGGGTGCCAGCATCGTGCCACGGCAGTCAGGGCTGCCGCAGTAGCAGGCGAACTCTTTCTTCAGTTTGGCGGTGTAGCGCTCGTCTACCGTCAAGCCGTAGTCGTAGAACAGTTCGTCGCCGGGGAAGAGGTCTTGCAGCGCTTTGATGTAGACGCGGCCGTCCACTTCGTCGGTCTCGCAATTGGGCTCACAAGCATGGTTGATCCAGCGCGAGCTGTTGCCGCCGAACAGCGCGTCGATCACGCGCCCGTCCTCGATGTGGAAGTAGAAGGTATGGTGCGGCTGGGCCGGATCATGCGGGTGGCGATCCATCGCCTCGTCCCAATCAATCAGCTCGCCGGTGTATTCGATGATGCGCTCGCCCGCCTCGATGGGAGCGACCGCATAGACTCCGCGCCCATGCACACCAGAATTTCTCACTTGGATGCGCCGGCCCTTGCTGCGGCTTGGGCTGGGCGCGGGTGCGGCCGGGACGGCGAGGGTCTTTTTGCGTGCGGCTGACGTCATCGAGATTGTGGTTACATTGAATTTATGGGTGTGCGCGCGAGCAGGCGCGCACACGAGGCCGGATTGTAGGCAGAGCCTGAAACTGAATAACCGGACTTACGCAAAAACGCCCCAAGGTCGCACCCGCGCCTAACCGGACGATTTTGCGTAAGTCCTAAACAAAACAAATCACCATGAGCAAAACCCTGATCATTGCCGAGAAGCCTTCCGTGGCGCAGGACATCGTCCGCGCCCTGACGGCCAGTGCCGGCAAGTTCGACAAGCATGACGAATACTTCGAAAGCGATCAGTACGTGGTCAGCTCGGCCGTCGGCCACTTGGTCGAGATCAAGGCGCCGGAGGAATTCGACGTCAAGCGCGGCAAGTGGAGCTTTGCCAACCTGCCGGTGATACCGCCGCACTTCGACCTGAACCCGATCGACAAGGTCAAGGGTCGCTTGAACGCGCTGGTCAAGCTGATCCGCCGCAAGGACGTGACGCATTTGATCAACGCCTGCGACGCGGGCCGCGAGGGCGAGCTGATCTTTCGGCTGATCGTGCAGTACGCCGGCACGGCCAAGGCCGCCATCACCAAGCCGATCGAGCGGCTGTGGCTGCAGTCGATGACGCCGCAGGCGATCCGCGACGGCTTCGAGAAGCTCAAGAGCGACGCGCAGATGATGCCGCTGGCGGATGCCGCACGCTGCCGCTCCGAGGCCGACTGGTTGGTCGGCATCAACGGCACGCGGGCGATGACGGCCTTCAATTCACGCGACGGCGGCTTCTTCCTGACGACGGTCGGCCGGGTGCAGACGCCGACGCTGTCCATCGTGGTCGAGCGCGAGGAGAAAATCCGCAAGCATGTGTCACGCGATTACTGGGAAGTACGTGCCGCCTTTGACGCGGTGGCCGGCCAGTACGAAGGCAAGTGGTTCGATCCCAAGTGGAAGAAGGATGAAGACCTGGAGCGCCGCGCCGATCGGCTCTGGCTGCGCGCCGACGCGGACGCGATTGCCGCCGCAGCCAAGGGCCAGCCGGCCCGGGTGACGGAGGAATCGAAGCCCAGCAACACCAGCAGCGGCGGGCTCTACGACCTGACCACGCTGCAGCGCGAGGCCAATTCGCGCTTCGGCTTTTCGGCCAAGACAACGCTGTCGCTGGCCCAGGCCCTGTACGAAAAGCACAAGGTGCTGACCTACCCGCGTACCGATTCGCGCTTTCTGCCCGAGGACTATGTGGAAGTGGCCAAGCAGACCGCCGCGATGATTGCCGAGGAAAACCAGATCCACCAGCTCGCCCCGGGTCAAAACCCGCTGCAAGCACTGGCCGCCCACGCCCGCACCGCGCTGAAAAACGGCTACATCAAGCCGACCAAGAAGGTCTTCGACAACACCAAGGTGTCGGATCACTTCGCCATCATCCCGACGCTGCAAGCGCCGAAAAGCCTCAGCGAGATCGAGGCCAAGCTCTACGACATGGTGGTCAAGCGCTTCCTGGCGGTGTTCTTCCCGCCGGCCGAGTTCATGGTGACGACGCGCATCTCCACCGTCACGGCGAACCTGAACGGCGCGCAAAAGGAGCTGAACTTCCAGACCAACGGCAAGGTGCTGGTGCGGCCGGGCTGGTTGGCCGTCTACGGCAAAGAGGTTCAAGAAGACGATGCCAATCTGGTGGCCGTGGCGCCGGGCGAGGTGGTGAAGACCGAGTCGGTCGATGTGAAATCGCTGCAGACCAAGCCGCCGGCCCGCTACACCGAAGCGACGCTGCTGTCGGCGATGGAAGGTGCGGGCAAGTTGATCGACGACGAGGAATTGCGCGCGGCGATGAACGAAAAGGGCCTGGGCACACCCGCCACCCGCGCCGCCACCATCGAAGGTTTGATCACCGAAAAGTACATGTTGCGCGAGGGCCGCGAGCTGATTCCGACCGCCAAGTCCTTCCAGCTGATGACGCTGCTGCGCGGCCTGAATGTGCAAGAGCTGACCCGGCCCGAGCTGACCGGCGACTGGGAGTTCAAGCTGTCCGAGATGGAAAAGGGCCGCTTGAACCGCGACGCCTTCATGGCCGAAATCGCCGCGATGACGCAGCGGGTGGTGCAAAAAGCCAAGGAATACGACCGCGACACCATCCCTGGCGACTACGCCACGCTGAAAGCGCCCTGCCCTAACTGCGGCGGCGTGGTCAAGGAGAACTACCGCCGCTTCACTTGCATCGGAGTGAAGGGGGCCAAGCCCCCGGTGACTGTGGACAAGGACGGCGTGATCACAGAAGGCACCGGTTGCGGCTTCTCGATCGGCAAGATCCCCGGCAGCCGCAGCTTCGAGTTGGCCGAGGTGGAGAAGTTCCTGGTCGACAAGAAGATCGGCCCGCTGGAAGGCTTCCGCTCGAAGGCCGGTTGGCCCTTCACCGCCGAGCTGGCCCTGGTCTACGACGAGGAAATCAAGAACTGGAAGCTGGAATTCGACTTCGGCGAGGACGCCAAGAAGGCCGAGGAACAGGGCGAGCCGGTCGACTTCAGCACGCACATCGCGCTGGGCCACTGCCCGAAATGCCAGGGCCCGGTGTTCGACCACGGCTCGAACTATGTCTGCCAGCACGCGGTGGGGGCCAATGCCACCTGCGACTTCAAGAGCGGCAAGATCATCTTGCAGCAGCCGATTGAAGCGGCGCAAATGCAAAAGCTGCTGGCCACGGGCAAGACCGAGCTGCTGGAGAACTTCGTCTCCAACAAGACCCGCCGCAAGTTCAAGGCCTTCCTGGCTTATGACAAAAAGGAGGGCAAGGTGATGTTCGAGTTCGAGCCGCGCGCGCTGAAGCCGGGTGCCAAGCCGGCTGCCCCGTACAAGGCCGCGAGCAAGACCGCAAGCAAGACGGCGGCCACCAAAACGAGCGTCGCCAAGGAGCCGGCCGCCAAAAAGGTCGTGGCTAAAAAGGTCGCTGCCAAAAAAGTCGCCGCCAAGAAGTCGGTGGCGAAGAAGGTGTGAGTAAGGTCGCAAAGTTAGCGTTGTCGGCGCTGGCCCGCCTGTGCTGCCGATGAACATCGGCATCCAGACGCGCTTGGTGGCGGGCATTGCCCTGGTGGCGAGCTTGTTGGTGCTGTCCGTCGGCTGGTACTGGAGCGTGCGCGAATCCAGCGAGCTGAGCCAGGCGCTGACCCAGCGGGAGCAGCGCCTGACCCGCCTGATGGCCAAGAGCTTTGCCGGCCCGATCTGGAACCTGGACAACACCGCCATCGACAGCTTGCTCGACGCGGTGATGGCCGACCCCGAGGTGCAGGCGATCGAGTTGCGCCTGACCGGGCTCAGCGCCGAGACCTTCAGCCGCCAGCGCAGCAGCGCGGCGGCCCGGCCGCTGCGGCGTGAATTCGATATTTTTTACCAGACCTCGACCGACCTGGCACCGACACCGGTGGCACACGCCACCCTGGTGCTGACCAGCGAATGGGTGCAAGCGCAAGTGGCGCAGACGCGGCGCTTTGTCGTGGGCTTGCTGGCCGCCGTGCTGGCGGCGATCGTGGCAGCCAGCTATGTGCTGGTGAACCGCCTCGTCAAACGGCCGGTGTCGCGCCTGGAAGCGCTGGCGCGACGGGTGGCCAAGGGTGAGCTGGGGGCCACGACGGCCGTCGCTCACACCGATGAAATCGGCGCGCTGACGCAGCAGTTCAACCAGATGAGCGCGCAACTGCTGGCCTCGTCCGAGGGCCTGCGGCGCAGCGAGGCGCGCTACCGCAGCTTGTTCGAAAACGCCGCCGAGGGCATTTTCCAGATCGATGCGCGCGGCCATTTGCTCGGCCTGAACCGGGCGCTGGCCAAGATGCTGGGGCTTTCGGCCGCCGCACAGCAAGTGGCGCTGGGCCAGCGCTTGACCCGCCTGGTGCAGCTCGATGGGCCTGAGCTGAAGCGCATCGTGCGGGGGCTGAACCGCCACCGTCTGCTGCAACAGGTGCCGATCTTGCTCACCTTGCCGAATGGGCAGCAGTTGTGGGTGGAGCTGAGCGCCCAAGTGGTGGCCGCCACCCATAGCCAGGGTCTGCGCATCGAGGGCATGGTCAGCGACATCAGCTTGCGCCGGCTGGCCGAACAAGAATTGAGCCACCACCGCGATCACCTGGAAGAACTGGTGGCCGAGCGCACGCAGGCGCTGAGCCAGGCGATGCAACTGGCCGAGGCCGCCAACCAATCGAAAAGCCGCTTTCTGGCCACGATGAGCCACGAGTTCCGCACGCCGCTGAATGCCATCCTGGGGTTCTCGCAGATCTTGCAAATGGACGCCAGCCTGAGCGTCCCCCAGCGCAACAAGATCAACCTGGTGCGCGACTCGGGCGAGCATTTGCTGGGCCTGATCACCGATGTGCTGGACATGGCCAGCATCGAAGCCGGCAAGCTGCGCCTGCACCCGGCTGTCGTCGAGCTGCGCAGCCTGGTGGAGCTGACCTGCGAGACGACCCGACTGCGGGCCGAAGAAAAACAATTGAGCTTCAGCCTGATGCTGGAATCGGCCCTGCCCTGCCGGGTCGAGGTCGACGGCAAGCGCTTGCGGCAGGTGCTGTTGAACTTGCTGGCCAACGCGGTCAAGTTCACCGACACCGGTGGCCTGAGCCTGAACGTGCGGCTGCTCGGTTTGGAGGCGGCGTCAGAGCCGGGACAGAACCCGAGCGCGCGGCTGCAGTTCGAGGTCAGCGACAGCGGCATCGGCATCCCCGCGCTGCAGCTGGAGCGCTTGTTCCTGCCGTTCGAGCAAGTCGGCGACGACTCCCGCTGCTTGGGCGGCACCGGCCTGGGGCTGTCGATCAGCCAGCAATTGGTGCGCAGCATGGGCAGTGAAATCCGCGTGCGCAGCGAACCGGGCGTGGGCAGCAGCTTCACGTTCGAGCTGAGCTTGCCCGCCCTGATCTAAGGCACTGACGTTGACTACCCTGGTGTTTTACAAGCTGCTGGCGATCTTCATCGCGGTGGCAATCGGCTGGTTCGTCGGCCGCATGCGCTGGCTGGGCGAGGCCGATGCGGGCGGCAGCGGTGGCGACCCGGCGCGGGTGCTGTCGAACGCGGCCTTCTTCATCTTTGTGCCGGCGCTGTTGTTCCGCACCACCGCGCGGCTTGATTTCAACAGCATGCCGTGGCTGACGCTGAGCGGCTTTTTCGGCCCGGTGCTGCTACTGCTTTTTCTGGTCTATGTCGTGCAGCGCCGCCGTGGGGCCGGCCAAGCGGCCGCCGCCAAGCCCAGCGTGCAGGCCATCACCGCCACCTTCGGCAACACCTTGCAAGTCGGCGTGCCGCTGGCGGCCGGCGTGTTCGGTGAGCCGGGGCTGGCGATTCTGATCACGCTGATCAGCCTGCATGCGCTGACCCTGCTGACGGTGCTGACCCTGCTGGTGGAGCTGGACCTGGCACGCCAGCGCGCCGGCCAGCCGGGCGGTGCCCAAAGCCTGGGCCGCACGCTGCTGACCACCGCCCGCAACACCGTCATTCACCCGGTGATGTTGCCGGTGCTGGCGGGGTTGCTGTGGAACGCCGCCGGCCTGACTCTGCCGGCCGTGCTGGACGAGGTGCTGGCCATGCTGGGCACGGCGGTGGTGCCGCTGTGCCTGACGCTGATCGGCATGTCGCTGGCCTATTACGGTTGGCCCAAGACCTGGCGCGGCGTGCTCGGCCAAGTGGCGCTGAAGCTGCTGGCCTTGCCGGCGCTGGTGCTGGTGATCGGGCATTGGGGCTTGGGCCTGGCCGGCCTGCCGCTGGCCGTGATCGTCGTCATCGCGGCCCTGCCAACCGGCTCCAACGCGCTGATCTTTGCCCAGCGCTACCGCACGATGGAAGGCGAAACCACCGCAGCCATCGTCATCTCCACCCTGCTGTTCGTGCTGACCGCGCCGCTCTGGCTGGCGTTGTTGAGCTTGTTGAACTGACGGGCTGACGAAAAACCCGCTCTGCCCGACGTAGGGCGGGTCGCGACCCGCGTCTGGCAGACATGGCCCCATGCATTTCGGCACTTGGCCGCCAGCGGCTGATTTGTTACCGTCCAGCCACTTTCTCTGACAGGATTTTGCTCATGCGTTTCAAGCTACTTGCACTTGCTGCCCTTTGCACCAGCCTTGGCGCTGCCGTCAACCCCGCTGTGGCTGCAGACGCCGCCGCAGGGCCTGGCTTGGGCTCGGTCATCGCCAGCCAGGGCCAATTGGCCATCCGGCATGAAAAGCTGCGCTTGGCCAATGGCTTCGAGGTGATCCTGGTGGAAGACCACCGGCTGCCGCTGATTGCCTTCAACCTCTGGGTCCATGCCGGGCCGCGCAACGAAGCGGCCGGGCAGACCGGTTTTGCCCATCTGTTCGAGCATTTGCTGTTTGCCGGCACCCAACATATTCCGCGCGGCGAGGCTGACAAGATCGTTGAAGCCGTCGGCGGCACCGACGCCAATGGCTCGACCAATTTCGACCGTACCAACTACTTCTTCACCCTGCCCTCCAATCAGCTGGAGCTGGGCTTGTGGCTGAAGGCCGACATGCTGGGCTACATGATCGACAAGGTCGACCCGGTGGCGCTGGCCAATCAGCAAGACGTGGTGCGCAACGAGCGCCGGCAATCGGTCGAGAACCGCCCGTACGGCATCGTCGAAGAGGCGGTTTATCAAGCGCTGTTCCCTGTCGGCCACCCCTACCGCGCCACGGTGATCGGCTCGCATGCCGACATCCAGGCTATCAAGCTCGACGACGTGAAGGCTTTTTCGCGCACCTATTACCGGCCCAACAACGCCACGCTGGTGCTGGCCGGTGACTTCAAGCCGGCCGAGGCCAAGAAGCTGCTGCAAAAATACTTCGGCACGCTGAAGAGCGGTGAGCCGGTGCCGCCGGTCGTGGCGGAGCAACCCCGCGTCACGGCCGAAAAGCGTGTGCAGGTGAGCGACCGCATCGAGCTGTCGCGGCTGAATCTGGCTTGGCACACGCCGGCCATGTTCAAGCCGGGCGATGCCGATCTGGACGTGGCCAGCCACATCCTGGGCGGCGGCCGTGCCAGCCGGCTCTACAAAAAACTGGTCTACGAGCGCCAGATCGCGCAGAGCGTGCAAGTGGGACAAGAATCGCTGTCGCTGGGCTCGGTGTTCGGCATCGAGGTGGTGGCGCGGCCGGACAAGGCGCTGGACGAGATCGAAGCGCTGGTGGACGCCGAGCTGGCCGAGCTGGCCAAGAACCCGCCGTCGGCCGAGGAATTGCAGCGCGCCCGCGCCACCATCGAAACGCAATTGCTGGCGCGGATGGAAAAGGTCGGCACGCTGGCCGACCTGCTCAACCACTACAACCAGATGGCCGGTGACCCCGACTTTGTCGGCCGCGACCTGGCCCGCTACCAGGCGGTGACGCCGGAATCGGTGCGCGCGGCGGTGGCGCAGTGGCTGGGCAAGCAGGCCCGCGTCGTCGTGCAAGCCACGCCAGGGCCGCAGGTGCTGGCCGTCGAAGTGCCGACGCCGCCCATGCCCAAGCCCAGCAGCGCCGCCCTCAGCAGCGCCGAGTTGGCCAGCTTGAATGCGCCGGAAGCCTGGCGACTCAAGCAGCCCAATGCCGGCCCCGCGAAAGCGCTGCTGCTGCCGGCCGGCCGGCGCTTCACGCTGGCCAATGGCTTGACCGTGGTGCTGGTGGCCAAGCCCGGCCTGCCGCTGGTCAGTGCGGCGCTGGTGCTGCGTGCCGGCCAAACGGCCAACCCGGCGGAGCAGCCCGGCTTGGCCAGTTTCACCGCCGCCATGCTGCAAGTCGGCACGCAGACGCGCAGCGCGCAGCAACTGGCCGATCAAGTGGCCAACCTGGGCGCGGTGCTGACAACGGCCGCCGGCACCGAGGACGCCCGCATCGAGGTCAGCAGCTTGAAATCCAACTTTGCGGCGGCCCTGGGCCTGCTGGCCGATGTCAGCCTGCACCCGGTCTTCAGCCCGGACGAGGTGTTGCGCCAACAAGGGGAGCGCTTGGCCGCCTTGGCGCAGCAGCGCGAGCAGGCCCCGGCGCTGGCCGCCCTGGTCGCCAACCAAATGGTCTACGGCGCCGGTCACCCGCTGGCCGTCAGCTCGCTCGGCAACGAGGCCGCCATCAAGGCCACCGACCGCGCCGCGCTGCAGCAGTTCTGGCAGCAACATTACCGCCCGGACCAAGCCGCTTTGGTGGTCGCCG
>CANFYD010000007.1 GCA_947450745.1 Burkholderiales bacterium | reverse complement strand
CTCTGGGCGGACGGAAGCATGCGGGACACCATCACGAAAATGATCGACTAGTTGTCAAGTCCCGGCTGGCTATCAACCCGCTTTACAAACAAGTCAGGTTTCTCAGCTTGCCATTTCTTCAGCGCTTGACTAGGCGGCAAGTGATTGAGCCAACGCGGAGGAATCAGTTGCTTGCATGTCCTCAAACAGTTGTCGAGCATGGCCTTCAACTCTGCTGCTGAGGTGAAGCGCATTTGGTTTACTACCTCGCTGACTCCGTCGTTGAAGCGCTCCACTAGATTTGCGACCTGCCCCTTTTTTAGTTTGTATTCATAGCAATCCCTTGAGGTAGTCCAAGCGCAATCGGCCGTGCTCTATTTTGCAGAAGGACCACTCCGCTGGAGCGCCTGTGCCACTACCGTATGAGAGGCTTCTGAAGTTGCATTCGGCCTCTCGGAATTGCTGCCACTTCGCTTGCGCCGATGCAAAGGCTGGCGCAAGTCTAATTACTGGGTCTTGCGTGTCTTGCTTATGCAAGATCGCGGCGAAGCGATTGACCTGAGCGGAAATGTCCTTGTCTAGTGCCTCGACCGATTTGCTCAAGCAAATATTCTTCACAATGGTGTTCGCCGAATCCACACATGGCATAGGCTCTGCGCCTTGTGCCTGCACCTGTGAAATTGAAAAATCGATGGCAAAAGCGGGAAGTGACTTCATGGAGACACAACTATTTTGTAGGGCGCAGTTTTGCGGCGTAGCACCTTGCGGTGCTGTGTAACAACGAGTGGCCTATCGGATGGAGCTTGGCTTGAAGTCTAGCTTTTTGGTCTATGTACTGTTTTTTTAAAACAGTACTGAAGAATCGCGAAAGGCAGCGTCGAAAAGTTTAGCCTTGCGGTGCTTCAGACCAGCCTAGCGCTAACCCGTTCATGGCAGGCGTTGGTTGATGGAGTGGGCAGCATGTTGAAAACTGCTGCGGGCACGTTGACAGGACTGAAACGAGTCAAGCCTGCCGATCATTGCTCCGACGGCCATGACCGAGTCTGACTTGCCGCCTCTGCAGCCGGCCAAGTCAATCGACCCAGTGCAAGAGCGGATCAGCTCCTTGCACGACAGCCCCGTTGCCGCCCGCGAGTTGTACGCCAGCTAGGGCACCCGCAACCCAAACGCAATAATCACCCCATGAAATTCATTCACGCTGCGGACATCCATCTCGACAGCCCGTTGATCGGGCTGGCGTCTTATCAGAATGCGCCGGTGCAGGCGCTGCGCACGGCGAGCCGGGATGCGTTCTCGCGGCTGATCGATGTGGCGATCGACGAGGCGGTGGATTTCATGGTGATTGCCGGGGATTTGTACGACGGCAATTGGCGCGACTTCAACACCGGCCACTTTTTTGTGCGCGAGATGGGGCGCTCGCACAAGGCGGGCATTCCGGTCTTTTTGCTTTACGGCAACCACGACGCCGAAAGCGAGATGACACGCCGGCTGACGCTGCCGGCCAATGTGCATGTGTTCGACACCAAAAAGCCGGTCACGCACAAGCTGGAGGCGTTGCGGGTAGCGCTGCATGGGCGCAGTTTCAAGGACGCGGCGACGACAGAAAACCTGGCGGTGGGCTACCCGGATGCGCTGCCGGGCTGGCTCAACATCGGCGTGTTGCATACGGCGCTAGAAGGCTATGCCGCGCATGGCCGTTACGCGCCCTGCACGCTGGCCGAGCTGCAGGCCAAGGGCTATGACTATTGGGCGCTGGGCCATGTGCACGAGCATGCAATTCTCAGCCGCGCGCCCTGGGTGGTGTTTCCTGGCAACCTGCAGGGTCGGCATATCCGCGAGGCCGGCCCGCGTGGCGCGATGTTGGTGACGGCGGATAGCACCGGCATCACGGCGGCGGAGCGGCTGATTGTGGATGTGCTGCGCTGGGAGCTGCTGGTGGTGGACGCCAACGCTGCCGACGATCTGCCGGCCGTCATCCAGCGGGCCGGCGCGGCGCTGGATGCGCTGCTGCAGGCTCAAACGGGCACGACGCATCCGCTGGCCTTGCGCGTCAGCATCAGCGGGCGGACGGCGGCGCACGGCGTGTTGTTCGGGCTGGAGGCGCAGCTGCGAGAAGAAATCCTGGCGCAAGCGGCGGCCTTGGGGGGCGACCGCGTGTGGATAGAAAAGGTCAGGCTGGACACCACGCCGGCCGCTGACGCCGCGCAGATCAGCGCACGGGCCGATGCGATGGCCGACTTGCAAGCCTTGCTGGCCGAGGCCCCGAGCGACGAGGCTTTCATGCGCAGCTTGGCGGAGGATTTGCAGCTGCTGACGGCCAAGGCGCCGATGGAGCTGACCGAGGCGGTGAGTGATTTCAAGGCGATACGCGCCGGTGACGTCAGCGCCATCGTGCAGGCAGTGACGCCGGGCCTGATTGCCCATTTGGCGCAGGCGGATTGAGGCGTCGTGATCGCGTCCACACTGGAGACCTCGCAACAAGGAGACCGAAATGACTGTTTTCCGTCTGATCCCACCTGCTTTTGTCCTCGCTTTGGCGGCCAGCTTGTTGATGGCCTTGGCCCCGTTCAGCAGCCGCGCTGCCAGCACGCCACTGGAAGAGTCGCTCAGCCATGATGGCCTGCAAAAGACCCGCATCAAGGGCTTGGACCTGGCTTACATGCGGCCCGGCGCGCCGCTGGCGGGCTACAAGCGTATCCAGCTGGACCCGGTCGAGGTGTCGTTCGATCCGGCCTGGAACCCGACCCGAAGCGCCAGCCGATTCAAGCTGAGTACCGAAGAGCGGGAGCACATTCGGGCGGGTGTGGCCCGCATCGTTCACGATGAATTCGCGCGCGAGTTGCAGGCCGGCAGCGGCTACCAATTGGTGACGGATGCCGCACAAGCCACGGCACCGGATGTGCTGCGCGTCAAGGTTGGGGTGATCAATTTGTATGTGAACGCGCCCGACACGATGAGCGCCGGGCGAACCCGCACCTACACGCTGTCGGCCGGCGAAATGACCTTGGTGGCGGAGCTGTTCGATGCCGAGTCCGGTGCGGTGCTGGCGCGTTTGGTGGACCGACGCGAGGCCCGCAATACCGGCCAATTGACCCTCAGCAACAGCGTAATGAATGCGGCGGAAGCAGAGCAGATTGCGGCGCGCTGGGCCCGCATCCTGCGCAAGAACCTGGAGCAGGCGCAGCAGTCGGCCAAGCATTGAGCGTGCGCGTTGTGGTCAGCTCATCCGCCAGGCGAATCAGCCTGTAAAGTGGCGGGCATTCTTCACAACCTCATGGAGCTCACATGGCTACCCAACCGTCCAAATCAAGCGCCGCCAAGATCGATGTCAAGCTGATTGCCTCCGACAGCGGCGTGGCCGTCGAGGCCTATGACACCTACGACAGCGACGAAGAAACGCTGGCCGCTGCGCACCGTTTCGCGGCCGGCATTCTGAACCGTCTGGCGGTGATCAGCGAGATGCAAGCCAGCAAGTCGCTCGACGCGGCCACGCTGCGCAGCATGGCGGCAGCCCTGATCGCAGGCTGAAACAGCGCGGTAGAGGTTTCACCCACGAAAAAGGGCCGTTGAACGGCCCCTTTTGCGTTCAAACGGTCAAACCATGTTGCTGCTGTTGCTGTTGCTGTTGCTGTTGCTGCGGCGGCGCACGCTGTAGCCGAGGAAGCCCAGGCCCAGCGCCATCATCAACACGGTCTCCGGCTCAGGTACGGCTCCGACGGCCTGCAGGGCCGCCATCGCGATGATCTCGTGGGTGCGTGCCGAGGGGTGCAGCACGTCTGCGTACAGCGAGGCGCTGCACGCATTGCCGGCCGAGTAGTCGAAGCCGGCGCAAGGGTGGCTGATGTCCGTGATGCCGTAGACACCGCCGCTGTTGAAGAGCGCGTCATTGCGGATCATCGTCATCACGCCATTCATGTCCAGAAAGGACATGTGCAAGCCAAGCGCCGCGCCGGTGCTCAGCAGCGTGGGCATCAGCGCGTTGAAGCGCAGCGAGGCGTCGGCAGAAGCGGCAGTTTCACCCAACAAAAAGGCCTCGGGCGTGAGGCCCAGGTCGGGCAGACTGGACACCAGCACATTCTTCGCTCCGCGCGAGGCCAGCAGGCCCAAGCTGGTGGTCATCTTGTAGATGGCGGCTTCGGCGGACAGCTCTCGGCCGGCCTGATCGCCCGCGCTGTTGCTGCCGAACAGCGAACGGGCGTCACGCATGTCGTTACCGCCGCCCACCAGTACGTACAGCGCATTCGGGTCGGCCGCCGCGTGGGTGCTGCCCCACAGTGTGGAGGTTTGCAGCAGCAGGCCCGGAGGCGCGGCGCCGGTGCCGGTGCGTGCGCCGGCGTAGGCGTAGTTGTTGCCGCCGAGCAAATACGGGTTGGCATCGCCGGTCTGGCCCAGCCCGGTAGCCAGCAATTCGGTCCACAGCAGGCCGTTGGAATAGCGGCCATTGAAGTAGGGCTGAGCGATGCCGGGCTCGGCGCCGCCGGTCGCCAAGCTGAGGTTGCCGGTGTCGGACAGGCTGTCCCCAAAGATCACCAAGTCGCTGAAGGTGGCGCCTGCTGCTGAGGCGGTGCTCGGTGCCAGCGTGCTGGCCAAGGTGCAGGCCAGCAGGGCGGCTGCGCCTGTCAAGTTGCGAAGAGTGTGTGTGAACATCGAGTAGCTCCTGAGTTGATCGATCACCTGCCTGCAACCGTCCTCTGACTTCCTGACGCGGGCGTTGAAAAGTTTATTCAGACCGCAGGTGAGCGCTATTGGTGAACAACCTCCCCCACGTTCTTGGGATTGGCGGCTTCCACAGCACAAACATTTGCAAGAGTCGCACCGGCAGACGCCGTCCCGTCCGACCGGCGGCCGCTGACCTTGACCTATGCTGTGCGGTGTTGGGGCCTTGTGTCGTGTCAAGCGCCATCTGCCGCCGCCCACTTGCCCTCGCCGCGCATGGCGTCGTTGCAAGCCTTGCCCATGCACTGGGCATGGGCCGCAGCTCGCGCCTAGCCCTGCACGCCGATGGCGGCGTGGTCATGCGACATCTGACACTTGACACGACACTGGCCGTGATCCGGCCGCCCCAGCAAGGCCATAGATTCGTCATCAACAGGAGACAAAAGCGATGCCCTCGACACAGGAAGCAATTCAACGGGAACGGATTGACGCGGTACTGGCCTTGGCCGCTGCCAAGCAGCCGGCGGCACAGCGTCCGCTGGTTGAAGCGTTCGGGCGTGAATATTTCCGCCGCATTGACACCGAAGACCTGCTGGCCCGTACGCCGGAGGACTTGCTCGGCGCGTTGCTGTCGCATTGGCAGTTTGGCGCGCAGCGCTTGGGCGGCGAGAGCCTGGTGCGGGTGCTGAGCCCGGCGGTGGCCGAGAACGGCTGGGCCTCGCGCCATTCGGTCATCGACATCGTCAACGACGACATGCCCTTTCTGGTCGACACCACCACGATGGAGATCAACCGCCAGGGCCTCACCCTGCATTTGATCGTGCACCCGATTTTTGCGGTCGAGCGCGACAGCCAGGGCCGCTTGCTGTCGATTGCGCCGAGCCGCGAGGCGGGCAACGCGCTGGGCTCCAAGCTGGAGTCGTGGATGCACATTGAGGTGGACCGCCTGATCGACCCGCAGCAGCGCGCCGACCTGGTGGCCGGCATCGAGAGCGTGCTGCGCGACGTGCGCGCAGCCGTCGAGGACTGGCAGCCGATGATGGCGCAATTGCGTGCGGCCACGGCCGAGTTGGCCAGTGCGCCCGCCGCGCTGCCGGCGGCGGTGGTGAGCGAGAACCTGGCCTTTTTGCAGTGGTTGGCTGACGACCACATCACCTTGCTGGGCTACCTCAGCCACGACCTGATCAAGGTGGGCGACGACGACGCGCTGCGCCTGCAGCCGGGCAGTGGCCTGGGGCTGTTGCGTGACAGCGCGCAAGACAAAATGTCCGCCAGCTTTGCGGCCTTGCCGGCCAAGGCCCGGGCGCTGGCGCGTGCGCCGCTGCCCATGCTGTTGATCACCAAGGCCAACACCCGCGCCACCGTGCACCGGCCGGGCTATACCGATTACGTCGGCATCAAGCGCTACAACGCCAGCGGCGAGGTGATCGGCGAGCACCGCTTCATCGGCCTGTTCACCTCCACAGCCTACAGCGCGCGCATCTCGGAAACCCCGCTGCTGCGCGGCAAGGTGCTGGCCATCACCAACCGGGCCGGCTTGCCGCCGGGCGGGCATTTGGCCAAGGCGCTGCACCACATTCTGGAAACCTACCCGCGCGACGATCTGTTCCAGATCTCCGACGACGACCTGTACGACACCGCGCTGGGCATCGTGGCCCTGGGCGAGCGCCAGCGGCTGCGGCTGTTCGTTTGCCGCGACCCGTTCGAGCGCTTTGTGTCCTGCCTGGTTTACGTGCCGCGCGAAGCCTATTCGACCGACCTGCGCATCAAGTTCCAGCGCATTTTGCTGGCCGCGTTCAAGGGCAGCGGGGCTGAATTCGACGTGCAGCTGAGCGACGCGATGCTGGCGCGCATCCACTTCACCGTGCGCACGACGACGACGTCCAGCGAGGGGCCGGCGGTCGATTGCAAGGCGGTCGAGGCCAAGCTGGCCGCCGCTGCCCGGCGCTGGGATGATGAGCTGCGCGACGCCCTGACCGATGCCGAGGGCGAAGCGCGCGGGCTGGAGCTGTTCAAACGCTGGGCTGCCGGCTTTCCGCTCAGCTACCGCGAGCGGGTGCGGGCCGCCGCTGCGGTGCCCGATGTGCTGAAGATCGCCAGCTTGTCGGTCGAGTCACCGCTGGCGCTGGCTTTGTACCGGCCGCTGGGTGCCGCACCGGGCGCGCTGGGCTTCAAGGTCTACCGGCTGGGCGAAGCGGTGGTGTTGTCCGACAGCTTGCCGATGCTCGAACACATGGGCGTGCGCGTGCTGGGGGAGAACAACCACCGCATCGACATCGGCCATGTCACCGTGCTGGACGGTGAGGCCATTTCCTTGCACGACTTCGAGCTGCAGGCCAGTGTGTCCGACGACATCGAGCCCGAGGCGCTGGCGCGCTTGTTCGAGGACACGTTTGGGCGGGTCTTCCGGGGTGAAGTAGAGAACGACGACTTCAACCGCCTGGTGCTGCGCGCCGGCTTGGCGGCCGAAGAAATCGTCGTGCTGCGCGCCTACGCCAAATACCTGAAGCAGATCGGTTTTGCGCTGTCGCAGGCGGCCATCGAGGCCACGCTGGTCGCGCATCCGCGCATTGCCCGCATGCTGGTGGGGCTGTTCAAGCTGCGCTTTGACCCGGTGAGTGCCGACGAGTTGGGGGCCACCGCCCAGGTCCATGGCATCGAAAAGGCGCTGGAAAAGGTCAGCAACCTGCAAGAAGACCGGGTGCTGCGCCAACTGCTGGCGTTGATCATGGCGACGCTGCGCACCAACTTCTGGCGCACCGGCGTGGGCCAGTCCGGGGCGGCCGGCCCGCGCCGCAGCTTTTTGAGTTTCAAGTTCGATTCGGCGCTGGTGCCGGGCCTGCCCGAGCCGCGGCCGTTGTACGAAATTTCGGTCTATTCGCCGCGCTTCGAGGGCATTCACTTGCGCGGCGGCCGAGTGGCACGCGGCGGCCTGCGCTGGTCGGACCGGCCGGAAGACTTCCGCACCGAGGTGCTGGGCCTGGTGAAAGCGCAGATGGTGAAGAACACCGTCATCGTGCCGGTCGGCAGCAAGGGCGGCTTTGTGCTGAAAAAGGCACCGCCGCAGTCGGACCGCGAGGCTTATCTGAAGGAGGGCGTGGCCTGCTACCAAGACTATTTGCGCGCGCTGCTTGACCTGACCGACAACCTGGTCGGCGGTCACACCGTGGCGCCGCCGCAAGTGCTGCGCATGGATGGTGACGATTCCTACCTGGTGGTGGCGGCCGACAAGGGCACGGCCACCTTCTCGGACTATGCCAACGCGATCAGCGCCGAATATGAGCACTGGCTGGGCGACGCCTTTGCCTCCGGCGGCAGCGTCGGCTACGACCACAAGGTGATGGGCATCACCGCGCGCGGCGCCTGGGAGAGCGTCAAACGGCATTTCCGCGAGCTCGGGCGCGACACCCAGAGCAGCGAGTTCAGCGTGGTCGGCGTCGGCGACATGTCGGGCGATGTGTTCGGCAACGGCATGTTGCTGTCGCCGCACATCCGCTTGTTGGCCGCCTTTGACCACCGCCACATCTTCATCGACCCGAACCCCGATGCGGCGGCCTCGTTTGCCGAGCGCGAGCGCTTGTTCAAGCTGCCGCGTTCGGCCTGGACGGACTACGAGGCGCAGTTGATTTCGGCCGGCGGCGGTGTCTGGGCGCGGTCGGAGAAATCGATCCCGATCTCGCCGCAGGCGCAAGCCGCGCTGGGCATCACGGCCACCAAGCTGACGCCCACTGAGCTGCTCAGCGCGATCCTGAAGGCCCCGGCCGATTTGCTCTACAACGGCGGCATCGGCACCTACATCAAGGCCAGCACCGAGACCCATGCCGATGTCGGCGACCGTGCCAACGACGCGCTGCGCATCAACGGTGCCGACCTGCGCTGCCAAGTGGTGGCCGAAGGTGGCAACCTCGGCTGCACCCAGCGCGGCCGCATCGAGGCGGCGCTGGCCGGCGTGCGCATCAACACCGATGCGATCGACAACTCGGCCGGCGTGGACACCTCCGACCACGAGGTCAACATCAAGATCCTGATGGGCCTGGCCATCGGCGACGGCGAGATGACGCTGAAACAGCGCAACAACCTGCTGCCGCAAATGACCACCGAGGTGGCCGCGCTGGTCTTGCGCGACAACTACTTCCAGACCCAGGCGCTGTCCCTCGCCGCGCGCCAGGGCGTCAGCCTGATCGACCAGCAGACCCGCTTCATCCGTTTCCTGGAGAAGGCCGGGCGCTTGAACCGTGCCATCGAGTACTTGCCGACCGACGAGCAGATCAAGGAACGCAAGGCCCGGGGCTTGGGCCTGACCAGCCCCGAAATGGCGGTGTTGCTGGCCTACAGCAAGATGTGGATGTCGGATGAGCTGGTGGCGTCCGACCTGCCGGAGGACGGCTGGATCGGGCAGACCTTGGCGCGCTACTTCCCGGCGCTGCTGCGGGACAAGTTCGGTGCCTACATTCCGCGCCATCCGCTGAAGCGCGAAATCATCGCCACCCATGTGCTCAACAGCATGCTGAACCGGGTCGGCTCGACCTTTGTGCACCGGCTGATGGAATCCACCGGGGCCAAGCCGGCGCTGATTGTGCGGGCCTACCTGGCCACCCGCGAGGTGTTCGATTACGTGCCGCTGTGGTCGCAGATCGAAGCGTTGGATAACGTCGTCAGCGACGCCGTGCAGGCGCAGATGATCAACGAGTTGGGTCGTTTGGGCACTCAGGCGACGACTTGGTTCTTGCGCTCACGGCGCTTGTCCGAGCCGATGGCGCAGGTGCTGGCGCGCTTCTGCCCGGCCGTCGTTGCGCTGCGTGCGCAACTGACGCCGGACAGTGCCGCTTCAGGCCGCATCGAGGCCTGGGTTGAAGCCGGGGTGCCACTGGACTTGGCGCGTGCCGTGATCATGGCCGAGGGCCTGTTTGCGGCGCTCGACATTGCTGAGATTGCCGACAGCGCGGCGCACGCAGGCACGGCGCAGCGCCCGCTCGACGAAGTGATCGCCGTGCATGCCGGCCTCGGTCAGCGCTTGGGTCTGGCGCGCCTGCGCCGGCAGATCGACGGCCTGGCTGCCGACAGCTACTGGCAGACGCAGGCCAAGGGCGCGCTCGGCGACGACTTGGTCGGCCTGCAGCGCTCGATTGCGCTGGAGGTGCTGAACCAGGGCAGCGGCGACGCAGCGGCCATGCTGGCCCAGTGGGAGCAGCAAAACCAGGCCGCGCTGGAGCGGGCGCAGGTGCTGCTGAGCGAGTTGACTGACGCCAAGGCGGTGGATTTGGCCATGGTGTCGGTGGCGCTGCGGGAGTTGCGTAATTTAGCTTGACGGCTCTGCACTTGTTGACCCGGCATTAGTAGGGCGGGTCGCGACCCGCGTCTGGTCGACTGTGCCACCCGTGTTGCGCCACGCCCGCTGACGGCGGCACTTCGCAGTCCGTGCCGGAATCGCTTGCGGGTCTCGACCCGCCCTACGGCGCTGAAATCGGGCCGTGCTGGTGTGGCCTTGACCTTGCGCAAAGACAAGCGGACGTGTTGGCCTCACATTGCGACACATCCGCTACTTCTTTGCCATTGCCCACCGTGGACACCGCAACTGCACCTACCGCCGTCAGCACCTCCGTGCCGTTTCCTGTCTGGGCCAGCCTGTTGGGGCAGCCTGCCGTCAGCGGCGATGAGTTGCTGGCGCTGCAACGCTTGGCTTCCACACGCCGTTTGGCGGCCGGTGCCACGGCCTTTGTGCGCGGGCAGGTGGCCCTCAATCTGGTCGCGGTGGTGAGCGGCGTGGTCGGCTTGGGCACGCGCGGCGATGACCAGTTGTTCCACCTGGAGCGGGCGGTGCACGGCCCGCAGTGGCTGGACATCAGCAGTGCCTGGATCTGCGGAGGCTATGCCCAGCAGGCGCAGGCGCTGAGCGCGGCGGTGCTGCTGGAATTGCCGGTGGCGGGGGTGCGGCAGATGGTCAAGCAACACCCGCTGCTGGCGGACAGGCTGCTGCAGGCGCTGGCCCAAACGGTGCAGAACCTGACCGGTGCCACGCATGACCTGATGTCCAAAGATGCGCAAAAGCGCTTGGCCACGTGGTTGTTGCAGCGCTCGACCGATGTGGGTCTCGACGTCGCGCTGAAGGAGCGCAAGCGCGAACTGGCCGCTCAATTGGCCATCACCCCCGAAACGCTGTCCCGCCTGCTGCGGCAGTTGATGAGTGCCGGCCTGATCGAGGTGCGCGGTTATTCCATCAAGTTGTTGAACTTGGCGGCGTTGCAAAACTTGGCGCACGGCTGAGCGCCGAGTCCGCATTCCGCCGGGCTGTCCGACCGTCTCGCCGGTCAGTCGCCGGAGCGTGGTGCGCCTGCCAGTAAACTCGTTCCAAACAAGGGGCTTGGGACATGAAAAGCAAAAATAGCTTGAGGGCGGCGGCGGTGTCGGCGGCGGGCGCGCACAGCCCGAAAGTCACGCTGGAGATGGTGGCCGAGGCGTCCGGCGTGTCGCCCAGCACGGTGTCGCGCATCCTCAACGGCACGGCCGTGGTCAGCCCCGACAAGCGCGCTGCGGTCGACCAGGCGATTGCCGAGCTGGGCTTTATCCCGAACCCGATTGCGCGCGGCTTGGCCGGCGGCCGCACGCTCAGCGTGGGCGTGGTCACGCAGTCGATCGACAGCCCGTTCTACGGCGTCGCGCTGCGCGGCATCGAGGAAGAACTCAGCAAGGCCGGCTACAGCCCGCTGTTTGTCAGCGGCCACTGGAATGCCGAGGAAGAGGCCCGCTGCATCGACGTGCTGCGCTCGCGCCGGGTCGACGGTCTGATCGTGCTGACCGGCCGGCTCAGCGACGATGCCTTGCGTGTGCTGGCGAAAGCCACACCGGTGGTGGTGACGGGCCGCAAGCTGACGGCTCCCGGCCTGTTCGCGCTGGATTTCGACAACTTCGAGGGCGCGCGACTGGCCACCCACCATTTGCTGGCGCTGGGCCATCGGCGCATTGCGTTTATCACCGGCGACCCGGTGCACCCGGACGCGGTCGAGCGCTTCAGCGGCTACCGCGCTGCCTTGATGGCGGCCGGTGTGAACTTCAACCCGGCGCTGGTGATGCCGGGCAAATACCACGAGGACAGCGGGCTGATGGCGGTCGAGCGCTTGATCGACAGCGCCGAGCCGTTCACCGCCATTTTTGCTGCCAACGACCAAATGGCTTTTGGTGCGGCACTGGCTCTGCACCGGCGCGGCTTGCGGGTGCCGGACGATGTGTCGCTGGTCGGCTTCGACGACTTGGCCGGTGCCGCGCACTCGGTGCCGCCACTCAGCACCATCCACCAGGCCGCGCACGAACTGGGCCGGCTTGCCGCCACCTCGCTGCTGCAACTGCTGGCCGGTGAAACTCCCACCGGTGCCTTGCCCGCGCCACGCTTGATCGTGCGCAGTTCCAGCCGCGCGCTGACGAGCGCCTGAACCGGCCTGAACTCGCTTGCCCTGCGGCGCCGGTGCCGCAGTTCGACGCCGCGACGAGAGGCAAAACCTGCTGCCCCCGCGAATACCCTGAATTGACAGCCCGCGCGTCGGCCGATACATTCTGAAAGCGCTTTCAAAAAGACGGCGAGACGAATGGACAAGCGGCTGAGTTTGGCCTGGACAGGTGGGCCGGAACCGGGGGAGACCGAGCGATGGGGATACGGGAATCAAGAATGCGAGGCTTGGGCCAACGATCGATGCGCGGCTGCGTCCTGCTGTTGCTGGCTCTGGCGGCTGCGCAAATGCACATGCAGGCGCAAGCGCAACAGAGCTTGACGGTGGCGGCCTATCCGGCGGTGGACGAAATCGTCAAGTCGGCCATTCCGGCCTGGCAGCGTCTGCACCCCACGGTGGCGATCAAGGTCGTCAGCCGCCAGTTCAGCGACCACCACACCGCCATGACGACGGCGTTGTCCACCTCGTTCTACTTGCCCGATGTGATGGCGCTGGAGGTCGGTTATCTGGGCCGTTTCGCGCAGGGCGGCGGGCTGGAGGATTTGTCCAAGCCGCCTTACGACATCCAACGCTTCCAGGCCCGCTTCGTGCCTTATGCCTATGCGCAAGCGACGAACCGGCGCGGCGCGGTGGTGGCCGCACCGACCGACATCGGCCCGGGCACCTTGCTGTATCGCAGCGACCTGCTCGCCAAGGCCGGTGTCAGCGAGGCCGAGCTGACCCAGTCCTGGGACAGCTATGTAGCCAGCGGAGCCAAGATCAAGGCCGCCACCGGTGCCTACCTGATGGCGCACGCGCGCGACATGAAGGACATCGCCATACGCACCGGCATCCAGCCGGGCGAGGGCTTGTACTTCGACAAAGATTCCAAAGTGCTGGTGACCTCGCCGCGCTTCGTGCGGGCCTTCGAGTTGGCCCGCCAGGTGCGCCAGCAAAAGCTCGATGCCAAGGTCAGCGCCTGGTCGAATGAATGGTCGGAAGGCTTCAAGCGCGGCAGCATCGCCACGCAGATGACCGGCGCTTGGCTGGCCGGCCATTTGAACAACTGGCTGGCCCCGGACACCCAGGGCTTGTGGCGTGCGGCGCAATTGCCCGAGGGCGCGTTTGCGGCTTACGGCGGCACCTTTTTTGCCATCCCGCGCAGCGCCCCGGCGGCCAACAAGGCGCTGGCCTGGGAGTTCATCCAACTGATGACGCTGAACCGGCAGGTGCAATTGAGCGCCTTCAAGTCGCAGGACGCCTTTCCGGCGCTGCTGGAAACCTTTGACGACCCGTTTTTCGATCAGCCGATCAAGTTCCTAGGCGGCCAGACAGCGCGTCTCGGTTGGCGCACGGCGGCCCGGCGCATCAGCGCCGTCGATGTGCACAAGCAGGACGCCTTTGCCGACGAGGTCATCAACACCGAGCTCGACAAGGTGCTGGACCGCGGCAAAGACATTGCTACCGCACTGGCTGACGCCGCGCGCTTGCTGCAGCAGCGCGCCCACCGCTGAATTCAACCCAGCATCAATCCAGATTCAACCGCCCGCCCGAGCCCACCATGAAACTACTCGCAGCCCTGCGTTCATCGCTCCGCCTGTCACCACGGTGGGCGCCGTATGTGTTCCTGAGCCCCTTTGTGCTGCTGTTCTTCGTGTTCGGCTTGTTCCCGCTGTGCTTTTCGCTCTATCTGGCCTTCCAATCCTGGGAGCCGACCAGCGGGCTTGACTCGATGGTGTTCGTCGGCTTCGACAACTACGCGTTCGCGCTGCGCGACGACTGGTTCTGGAAATCGCTGCGGAACACCGGCTGGCTGGCGCTGGCTTCCGGCGTGCCCCAGCATCTGGTGGCGATTCCGCTGGCCTACTTCATCCATTCGTCGTTCAAGCGGCTGCGCAACGGTGTCGTCGGGGCCTACTTCATGCCCTACATCACCTCGACGGTGGCCATCGCCATTCTGTTCAGCTCGCTGTTCTCGACCGATTACGGGCTGATCAACGTGGCGCTGCAAGTGCTGCGTGAAGTGCCGCTGCTTGGCAGCCTGCTGCCGGCCAACGCGGTCGATTGGCTGGGCGACCCGGACAACATCAAGCCGGCCATCGCGATGATCGTGTTCTGGCGTTATGTCGGCTTCAACGTGGTGCTGTACTTGGCCGCGCTGCAGACGATACCGGCCGATATTTACGAGGCCGCCACGATGGACGGCGCCGGGCGTCTGCAGCAGTTCTGGTTCATCACCTTGCCGAGCCTGAAGCCGATGATCTTCTTCGGCGTCACGCTCAGCGTGATCGGCGGCCTGCAGCTGTTCGAGGAGCCCTTCATCCTGACCGGCGGGCGCGGCGGCTCGGACCAATCCGGCATGACGACGGCGATCTACCTCTACCGCATGGCCTTCGACTTCAATGATTTCGGCGCTGCCAGCGCGATGTCCTGGCTGCTCTTCATCGTGGTGGGGGTGCTCACTTGGGTCACCAATCGCGCCTTCCGTCCGCGCAGCAATCAAGCTTGAGACAGGGCAATTCACCATGAAAACTGATCGTCTGGCCCCGTGGGCCGCTTACTGTGTCGTCGGTGTCGGAGCGCTGATCATGCTGGCGCCGTTCTACTTCATGTTCGTGTTCGCGACCCATTCGCGCACCGAAATCTTCAGCCTGCCGCCGCCGCTATTTTTTGGCGACGACTTCTTCAGCAACCTGAAGATCCTGACCGAGCGGATGCCGTTCTGGCGCAACTTGGGCTGGAGCTTGTATGTGGCCATCGCCTCCACCGCGCTGACGCTGCTGTTCTGCTCGATGGGCGGTTATGCCTTTGCCTTGTTCGACTTCCGCTACAAGCAGGCGCTGTTCGGGCTGGTGATGGGCACGATGCTGCTGCCGTCCTTCATGAACATGATTCCCACCTTCATGATCATGGACATGCTGGGCTGGATCGACCAGCCGCGAGCGCTCTACATCCCCGGTGCGGCCAGCGCCTTCGGCATCTTTTTGATGCGCCAGTTCGTCAGCTCCTCGATACCGCGCGACCTGATCGAAGCGGCGCGCATGGACGGTTGCAGCGAGCTGGGCATCTACTGGCGCATCGTGCTGCCGCTGTTGAAGCCGGCGCTTGGCACGCTGGGGCTGATCACCTTCATCGCGTCCTGGAACAACTTCATCGGCCCGCTGATCGTCATGCGCTCGCCCGACATGTACACCTTGCCGCTGGCGCTGCGCAGCCTGCAAAGCCCGGTCAACACCGAGTGGGGCGCGCTGATGACCGGCTCGGCCATCGCCACTCTGCCGCTGGTCGTGCTGTTCATTCTTTCGTCGCGGCAATTGATTTCCGGCTTGACCGCCGGTGCCGTCAAGTAATTCACCGGCACTCCAGCCGAACGCTATTCCGCCCTCAACCTATTTCGTCATGACCAAATTCGAACCCGCCGACCCGACCACCCATTTCCCGCCCGACTTTGTCTGGGGCGTGGCCACCAGTGCGTTCCAGATCGAAGGTGCACCCACCGAGGACGGCAAAGGCTTGTCGATCTGGGACAGCTTTTGCCGCCAGCCCGGCGCGATTGCCGACCACAGCAACGGCGACGTCGCTTGCGACCACTACCACCGCTGGGAGGCCGACCTCGACATGATTGCCGACCTGGGCGTCGATGCCTACCGCTTCTCGGTCTCCTGGCCGCGCGTGCGGCCGAGCGGCGCGGGGACTTGGAACGAGGCCGGCCTGGCGTTTTATGAGCGTCTCGTCGATGGCCTGCTGGCGCGCGGCATCAAGCCCTATCTGACGCTGAACCACTGGGACCTGCCGGACGAATTGCAGGCCGGCGGCGGCTGGGCCAACCGCGACACCGTGCACCGCTTTGTCGAATATGCGCAGGGCATTGCCGCCCGCCTGGGCGACCGGGTCGCCTCCATCACCACCCACAACGAACCCTGGGTAATGGCGGTGCTGGGCCACGAGAACGGCGTGTTTGCGCCCGGCATCAAGAACCGCGCCACCGCCACGCAAGCAGCCCACCATCTGCTGCTGAGCCACGGCATGGCGCTGCAAGCCCTGCGGGCGCAGGGCTGCAAGGCGCGCTTGGGGCTGGTGCTGAATTTGTCGCCGATGCACCCGGCCACCGACTCCGACGCCGACCAAGCCAAGGCCGTGCTGGAAGACGGCCGCCTGCTGCGCTGGTATCTGGAGCCCTTGTTCAAGGCCCGCTACCCGCAGGACGTGCTCGACGACCTCGGTGCGGACGGCCCGCAGGTCGAGGCCGGTGACCTGCAGATCATCGCCACCGCGATGGACTTCATGGGCGTCAACTACTACTCGCGCTCGGTCGTCAGCGCGGCCGAGCCGTGGGACGTGCACAGCAGCGGCCGCGAAGTGACCGACATGGGCTGGGAGGTCTACCCCGAAGGCCTGACCGAGCTGCTGGTGCGCCTGCATCAGGACTACGCCGTGCCGCCGCTCTACGTGACCGAGAACGGCGGCGCGTTCAAGGACAGGCTGGAAGACGGCCGCATCCACGACCACCAGCGCACCGACTACATCGCCCGCCACATCTCGGCCGTGGCCGAAGCGATACGCCAGGGCGTGCCGATGGCCGGCTACATGGTCTGGAGCTTGATGGACAACTTCGAGTGGGCGTCCGGCTATGAAAAGCGCTTCGGCATCGTCCATGTCGATTACGCCACCCAGCAGCGCACGCTGAAGGACAGCGCGCTCTGGTATCGCAATTTTCTGCAGCAGCGACGTGCGCAGCGGCGGCAGCGCCAGGCCGTCTGAGCCGCATCAAGCGCGGTGTCAACTGCCACGTGAAGAGCCAGGACAAATAAGAGGAGACAGCGATGGGACAGGTTTCACTGCGGGGCATCCGCAAGAGTTACGGCAAGGTTGATGTCATCAAGGGCGTTGATCTGGAGGTGAAGGAGGGCGAGTTCCTGGTCTTTGTCGGCCCGTCCGGCTGCGGCAAGTCCACCACCTTGCGCATGATTGCCGGGCTGGAAAGCGTCACCGCCGGCGACATCCTGATCGACGGCGTGCGCGCCAACGACTTGCGCCCGGCCGATCGCGGTGCCGCCATGGTGTTCCAGAGCTATGCGCTGTACCCGCATATGACCGTGGCCGAGAACATGGGCTTTGCGCTGAAGATGGCCGGCGTGGGCCGCGCCCAGCGCGACGAGCAGGTGGCGCGCACGGCCGAGATCCTGCGCATCACCGATTTGCTGGCGCGCTTCCCGAAGGAGTTGTCTGGCGGCCAACGCCAGCGCGTCGCCATCGGCCGGGCCATCGTGCGCAAGCCCAAGGTGTTCTTGTTCGACGAGCCGCTGTCCAATCTGGATGCGGCGCTGCGGGTGAATATGCGCATCGAGTTGTCGCGCCTGCACAAGGAGCTGGGCACGACGATGATTTACGTGACCCATGACCAGGTCGAAGCGATGACGATGGGCGACCGCATCGCGGTTTTCAACAAGGGCATCGTCGAGCAGTTGGGCGCGCCGCTGGAGCTCTACAACCGCCCGGCCAATGTGTTCGTGGCCGGCTTTATCGGCGCACCGCGCATCAACTTCATCGAGCGGCCTGCCGCTGCGGCGGCCGCTGCTCACCAAGCGCTGTGGGCGGCATTGACCGCCTCTTCAGGGCAGGGCGGCAGCCAGGTGCACAAGGTCGGCTTGCGGCCCGAGCATCTGCGGCTGGCCCCGGCCGGCCAGGGCATACCGGCGCGCGTCGAGTTGGCCGAGCATCTGGGCGACTCGTCGATCATCCATTTGCGGGTGGACGGCGTGGCCGAGTTGCTGAATGCCAAGGTCGGCACCGAACACAACCATTGCGAGGCCGGGCAGCAGCTGGGTCTGTTGCCCGATGCCGCTTGGGCGCTCGGCTTTGACGCCGCCGGCGGCTTGCTGTCATGACGGCGCTGCTGGTGGATGCCGTGGCTGGCGAAGCTGCGGTGTTGAAGACCACGCCATCGGCCGACGCCGACGGCTGGACCCTGGTCTGGAGCGATGAGTTCGAGGGCGACCGGATCGACCCGACAAAATGGGACTTCGACGTCGGCAACGGCTTTTTCGACTACCGCAGCCACCAGTGGATAGACGGCTGGGGCAATGAAGAGTTGCAGTACTACACCCGCGAACCCGACAACGCGGTGGTCAAGGACGGGCTGTTGACCTTGCGCGCGCTGAAGGAGCCGCTGCACGGCTGCGGCTACACCTCGGCGCGCCTGAAAACCCGCAGCCGTGACGGCACGGCGCTGTTCGCGCAGCAATACGGCCGCTTCGAGTTCCGCGCCAAGGTGCCGTCCGGCAAGGGCTTGTGGCCGGCGCTGTGGTTGTTGCCGCTGGAGGACAAGTACGGCGGCTGGGCCGCGTCGGGCGAAATCGATGTGATGGAAATCATCGGCGACCAGCCGGGTACGGTGCTCAGCAGCCTGCATTTCGGGTCGAGTTTTCCGAAGCGCCACTTGGTCACGCACACCCACGACTTGCCGGGCGGCAGCACCGTTGGCGACTGGCATGTCTACACGGTCGAATGGACGCCGGGCCGAATCCAGTGGTGGGTGGACGAGCAGCTCAGCGCCACGCAGGATTTTTGGTGGAGCTGCAGCAAGTCGCAGGACGGCAGCGGCCTGGAGCCCGGTTGCGAAGCCGATCTGAACCGCTGGCCCGCCCCGTTCGATCAGCCGTTCTACTTGGTGATGAATGTGGCGGTGGGCGGCAACTTCCCCGGCCTGCCGAACCCGCAGACGTCCTTTCCGGCCGAAATGGTGATCGACTATGTGCGCGTCTATCAGCGCCTGGGCGGTTACGGCGAGGCCCTGCCGCGTGGCCCTGGGCCATTGCCGTTTGAGGCGCTTGAATAGTTCGGGCCTGCTGCTTTCCAGTCCTGTCCTGCTGTTTTGAGTCGTCAGGCCACCGGCGCTAGCGTCGGCGCGCTCCCGGTTTGTTTTTGCGGCCAACGCTGGCCTTGCGAGGATTTGTGATGTCCAAACCTGTCCACCCGTTTCAGCTTCGCAGCGCACTGTCTGCTCAAGTGCCCGCCCGGGTCGATCGAGCTTCAGCTTCATCGTCAGGGGCAGCGGCAGGCGCGCTGTTCGGCACGCTGGCAGACGAGCCGAGCGCTGAAGCCGTACCGTTGATACCGCTGATGCCGCTGTCGTCGCCCGAGCAAGCGGCCTTGTTGGACGCCTGGCAAGCACGTCTGGCCAGCGGGCTGCACGGTCTGTGCTTCAGCCCCTACCTCGACGGTCAGGGCCCCGGCAGCCAGCTCGGCGAAGCGCAGATTCGTGCGCGGCTGGCCTCGATCAGCCCGCACACGCGCTGGGTGCGCAGTTTTTCATGTACCGACGGCAATGAGCTGATTCCCCGCATCGCCAAGGAGCTGGGCTTGCGCACGCTGGTCGGTGCTTGGCTGGGGACAGACGCCGACATCAACGAGCGCGAGATCGCCGCCGTGATCGAGCTGGCGCTTGCCGGCCATGCCGACATCGTGGCGGTGGGCAACGAGGTGTTGTTGCGCGAGGACTTGAGCGAGGACGAGTTGCTGGCCTTCATCCATCGGGTCAAGGCGGCGTTGCCCGGCGTGCAGGTCGGCTATGTCGATGCCTACTATTTGTTCGAGTTGTACCCGCGGGTGACAGCCGCCTGCGATGTGCTGTTGGCCAACTGCTATCCGTTCTGGGAAGGTTGTGCGCAGGAGCAGGCGCTCGGCCATATGCAGGCGATGTACAGCCGCACGCTGGCCGTTGCCGGCGGCAAACCGGTCCTCATCAGCGAGACCGGCTGGCCGCATATCGGCAGCGCTTTCGGTGCCGCCCTGCCGTCGGAGGCCGCCGCCATCCGCTACTTTCTCGACAGCTGCGAATGGGCCGAGCAGGCGCAGATTCCCCTCTTCTATTTCTCCGCCTTTGACGAGAGCTGGAAGGTGGGCAGCGAGGGCGATGTCGGTGCCTACTGGGGTGTGTGGGACGCGCTGGGGCAGTTGAAGTACAGCTGATGTCGGGTTGGGCTGCGTTTTTAGGATAGCCGCCGCCGACGCAGCCCCGT
>CANFYD010000006.1 GCA_947450745.1 Burkholderiales bacterium | reverse complement strand
GCCGTTGATCGACAGGCGCAAGTCCACTTGCGGTTGGCCGGCACCGCCAAATTCGTCCAGCGTGGTGATCCACGGGCCAATCGGTGCGGTGCGGTCGAGAGCTTTTTGGGTGAACAGGTCGAGCGAGCCGAGCTGCTTGCCGGCGTCGCGGGCGCTGATGTCGTTGCCAACGGTGTAGCCGAGCAGGCAGGCGCTGGCTTGCGGGCTGTCACCCAGTGGCCGGGCCACCACGGCCACCAGTTCCACCTCGTAATCCAGTTGCTGCGTGACCGCCGGGTATTGGATCTCGCCGCCCGGGTCCACCAGGGCGGAGGCCGGTTTGATGTAGGCAATCGTGTGCGGTGGTGCCTGGGTGCGGCCCAAGCGGGTCAAGTGAGTCAGGTAATTCATCCCGACACCGAACACCCGCGCACCGGGCTCGACCGGCGCACACAAGCGCAAGCTGGACAACTTCAACACGGCGGGGTGCAGATCGAGCGCCGCGCTGCGTTCTGAGCCAATGCCCAAACCCACTGCGGGAGCCCACAGCGCAAACGGTGCGCGAACCCATTGCGCCGTGTCGGCCGCTTCGTCGATCAAGGCCCAGAAGCTATCGCCTTGCGCATCGCACAAACGTGCCAATTTCATAGAAGTAATTCCGTCAAATCAGCTGAACATCAAACGTCAACCGCGCGAAGCGAGCCACTCGGGGTCCATCACCTCTTCAGGTGTGCGCACACTGGCACCCAAGATCGGGCCGACCAACTCGTGGCCCCAGACGCTGAGCTTTTCGGGATTGAGCTCGAAGCCTTCTTCATGCCAGGGCTCCAGCTCGACGATGGTCTCGAAGGCGAAGCCCGACGGGTTGAAGTGATAGAAGGACACATGCGGGTCCTGCGTGTGCTGGCCCATCGTCATCATCACCGGCAACTGACGCTGCTTGACGATGTCGTAGGTTTCGCCCACATCACGCAAGCTGTTGACGAACAAGCCCACATGCTGGACGCCGGCCCGGCCCGCGCCGTGCCCGTAGGCGATGTCGTGGCTGGTGCGGGTGTTCAGCTTGGCGCGGTAAAAGCCGGTGCGGCCCTTGCCGGCACCCGAGCCATACCAATGAAAGCCCATGATCTGGGTCAGGAAGATCTCCAGCTCCGGCGGGTACTCGGGCGTGATCACCACGATGTGGCCCATGCCCCGGTGCGGCACCGAAAACCCGCCATGCGAGCGGCCCGGCATGAAGGAGCGCGGCGTGAACTTTTGCGAGTAGAACAACTCATGCTGATAGCCGACCGGGTCACGGAAGCGGATCAGCTCCTTGACACCGCGCTGCTCGCACAGCGCCGCATCGCCGACCGTCACCTCCACCTTGTGCTCGCGAAAGCGCGCCACCGCGGCCTGGAATTCAAGCTTGCCCTTGGCTTCCCAGCCGATGTAGAGCAGGCGGTCCGTCTTGCCGGGGTGAAAGGCAAAGCGGTGCCGCCGGTCGTCGATCTTGAAATAGAGCGACTCAGCGTCCGCTTCGGGCGACTTCGCCGTCTGAAAGCCCATCACTTCGGGGCCGTAGCTGCGCCACTCGTCGAGCTTGGAGGATTCGAAGCCGAAGTAGCCGATGCCGATGATGTCCATGTCTTGTCTCCTGTTGGGGTTCGCTGGGGCTGACAGCGCTGAACACGCCGCTAAAGCCACCGCTTTCGACAACCCTTAGCCAAGCTCAGGGCAAACGGGCTTTAGGCGAACGGTATTGGGTCACGTGGCCAGCAGGCCGCCGTCTACCACGATGTCGGTGCCGGTAATGAAAGATGCTTCGTCGGAGGCGACGAACAGGGCGGTCGAGACCACCTCATGCGACTCCCCCGGGCGCTCCATCAACACGCCGTCGAGCAGGGCCTTGCGGATGTCCGGGTTCTTCAAGAACTCGGTCGTGCCCGGCGTGGCGATGAAACCTGGGCTGATGCTGACGGCGCGGATCTTGTGCTTCACGCCTTCCACCGCCAATTGCCGCGTAAAGGACACCACCGCACCCTTGGCGGCCGCGTGGGCCGAAATACCGGCAATCTGCGAGCCGCCCCAAGCCGCGACGGACGAGATGTTGATCACCACGCCGCCCTGCACGGCCAGATGGTTCCAGGCGTATTTGGTAGTGAAAAACATCAGATCGAGCTCGTTGCGGATGGTGAAGTGCCAATCCTCGATCGACAACTCGGCCACCCCGCCAAAGCGGCAGGCGGAGGCGTTGTTGTAGAGGATGTCGAGGCGACCGAACTCGGCCACACCGGCTTCTACCCAAGCGCGGGCTTGCTCGGGGTCGCCCAGATCGACCGACCCACGGCCGCCGGACATGGCGAAACCAGCATCGCGCACCAGTTGGCAGGTTTCTTCGTGGGCCGCACCGTTGATGTCGCAACCGTAAACCCGTGCGCCTTCGCTGGCGAAACGCAGCGCCGCCACCCGCCCTTGCCCACCACCGGTGCCGGTGATCAGCGCAACTTTGCCGTCAAGCCTGCCCATGGTGAGCTCCTTGGTGGCAGGTCAGCAAATCGAAGCATTCGCTGATGCCGCAGTTGCCGCAGTTACCAATCACGCAGCGCATTCTTCGATGACCAGCGCTTCCGCCGGGCAAGCGGCTGCACCTTCGCGGGCGTCTTCTTCAAGACCGGCCGGCACGATGTCGCTGTCCATATAAACCAGGCCGCTGTCGTCGAGCTTGTAGACCTGCGGGCAAATCTGCGCGCACAAGCCATAACCACAACATTTGCTTCGGTCTGCAACAACGCGCAACACAACATTCGAACTCATCACAACTCCTTGCGGCTGACCGACGTCCAGCCTTGTAGATTCAAGTATATGCACACAAACTTCAAAAGTGTCACCATATTTGCTCGTGTTTACCCTGATCAAGGTTTTTAGAGCTTGATCGCCGTTGCTTAATCGGCGTCAAATCAGACTCTAAATTTCGACCTTAGAATAAAAATCGTATCTTAGAATGACTTCAAGTTGCACAAAGCCCGGTTTTTAAGGGCGGATGGCGAAATAGCGCAGGGCAAAGTCGACACCGCATCCACGGCCTGCCGGCACCATAAATCGCGGCGATATACCGCCCAACGAGATCACTCTCTTGCACAACGAATCACTCCAACTGCCCGCCTTGAGAACGCCTTTGGCGGCCGAGATTAAAGCTGCCAGCAGCGCGGTGACTGTCAAGCCGGTGGTCAACGCGGTCCGCATCCTGCGTTACTTGACGCACACCGGCGCGCCCGAACGGGCGGCTGACATTGCGCGACATCTGGCCATCAACCCCAGCACCTGCTTCAATATCTTGCGCACGCTGGTGGCCGAGGACGTGGTGGACTTCAACGCGCTGTCCAAAACCTATTCCGCCGGGCTGGGCCTGGCCAAACTGGTCGAGCAACTGGTCACCCACGGCCAGCGCCTGCAGCTCGCCCTGCCCCTGATGCGCGAACTGGCCGCCAAATTCGGCGTCACCGTGACCTTGTGGCGGCGCATGGGCGTGGACCGCATCGTGCTGGTCAATTCAGAATCCAGCCCGACCGATATGCACATCGACATGCCGGCCGGCCAGCGCCTGCCAATATTGATGGGTGCCAGCGGCCGTTTGTTCGTCACCCGCCTGGGCCTGTCGGATGAGCAATTACGGGCTGAATTTGAAGTGCTGCGCTGGGCCCGCAGCCTCTCGTTCGAGACTTATTTGCGCGAGGTCAACCGAGCCCGCAAGCGCGGCTGGGCAGTGGACGACGGCTACTTCGCCACCGGCGTGCTGGCCGTGGCCGCGCCGGTCAGCGACCTCTCAAAAGACATTGCCTTCACCGTCTCGGCGGTGATGATCCGCGGCCAGCGCAACGAGGTGCAGATCGAAGCGCTGGGCGAAGCACTGCGGGATCTGGGTCATCAGTTGGAGGCTGTGCTGTTCTGAACAGCTGCGAGCAATTCAGGCCGCTGGTGGTGCCCGGCGTTCGCTGAGAAAGGAGTGCTCGCGGGATCTGACCGGCGGGCGCAAGTTGTAGGGCGGGTCGAGACCCGCGTGTGGCCGACCCTGACACCCGTTGTCCGCTGGGAGCCTGGGCCAGCGCATGTCGGCACTACGCTGCCGATGACCAAAGAGCCCGCGGGTTTTGACCCGCCCTACTTTGCCGAAATTGGCTGAAGCTATTTTTCCCCCGTGAATTGCAAAGCGCTGCGGCGCAACTCAAAACAGCCGTCCAGCCCCGTGCGCGACGGCTTTTTCATGCCCGCAAATCCATTTGTTAAACACAATGCTTGATTGTGTTTAATTTTTGACCTAACATTGCTTCCACTATTTCGTTCAACAGGCCAGCCGATAGACAACGGCGGCCCATCTCCCCGGGGTGTCGCATGAAACTCGAAGAACTCATTCTCGTCAGCGTCGATGATCACGTGATCGAACCGCCGAACGCCTTTGCGCGCCACATGCCCGCACGCTTCAAGGGCCGCGAGCCCAAGGTGGAGCAGTTGAATGGCCGTGACGTCTGGATGTTCGAAGAGCGCGCCACCGGCTATATGGGTTTGAACTCCGTCGTCGGCCGGCCGAAAGAGGAATACGGCATGGAGCCGCTGAGCTACGAGCAAATGCGCCGTGGCACTTGGGACGTCAAGGCCCGCATCGACGACATGAACGCCAACGGCGTGCTGGGCTCGCTGTGCTTCCCGACCTTCCCCGGTTTTGGCGGCCAACGCTTCCAGACCCACGGCGACCGCGACATCGCGCTGGCCGCCATCCAGGCCTACAACGACTGGCATCTGCATGATTGGTGCAATGCCGCACCGGGCCGCTTGATCCCCTTGATGATGGTGCCGTGGTGGGACATGCAAGCCGCCGCCGCCGAAGTCAAGCGCTTGGCCGCGCAAGGCGTGCATGCGCTGACGCTGTCCGACAACCCGACCGTGCACGGCTACCCGTCGATCCATTCCGACCATTGGGACCCGCTGTGGAAGGCCTGCGCCGACAACAATGTGGTGATCTGCTGCCACATCGGCACCGGCGTGAAGGCGCAACACGCCTCCGACGATTCGCCGATCGACGCCTGGATCACCGCCATGCCGATCTCGATCTCCAACTCGGCCGCCGACTGGATCTGGGCGCCGATGTGGAAGAAGTTCCCGAGCCTGCGCATGGCGCTGTCGGAAGGTGGCATCGGCTGGATTCCGTATTTGCTGGAGCGCGCCGACTTCACGCACCGCCATCACCACGCGTGGACGAACTCGAACTTCGACGGCAAGATGCCCAGCGACACCTTCAACAAGCACTTCATCACCTGCTTCATTGAAGACCAGTTCGGCCTGAAGAACCTGGACTCCTTGAATGTCGAGCACGTGACCTGGGAATGCGATTACCCGCACTCCGACTGCACCTGGCCGCTGTCCGCCAATGTGTTCCACGAGCAGTCCGGTCATTTGAGCGACGAGATCATCAACAAGATCACGCACTTGAACACGATGCGCGAGTTCTCCTACGACCCATTCGCCATCCTGGGCCGCGAGAACTGCACCGTCGGCGCGTTGAAGGCCTTAGCCACCCATGTCAGCATCGAACCGGCCTTGGGCTTGGGCGGTGCGGCACCGGAGCGTGACGCCAACAAGCCGGTCACCTCGGGGCAGATCAACAAGATGTTCGCCGCCGCCGACGCGCAGACCGCGCTGTAAAACCAGCCCGCCCGTGTAAAAACCGCAGCAACCGTCATGTCCGTCACCACATTCCGCTACGCCCCCCTGCCACCCCAGACCGAGGCCTTGCGGGCTGAGGTGCGCAGCTTTTTGAAAGATGCGCTGAAGGACAGGCCGGCGCTGCGCCGCGCCGATTCCTGGATGGGGGCTGACCCGGCCTTCAGCCGCGAATTGGGCCGGCGTGGCTGGGTCGGCATGACCTTGCCCAAGCGCTACGGTGGCGCGGACGCTGACCCGTTCGCCCGCTATGTGGTGATTGAAGAGTTGCTGGCGGCCGGCGCGCCAGTCTCGGCGCACTGGATTGCCGACCGCCAAAGCGGCCCGTTGATCCTGCGCTTCGGCACCGATCGCCAGCGCGACAAGCACCTGCCCGCCATTTGCCGGGGCGAGAGCTATTTCTGCATCGGCATGAGCGAGCCCAATTCGGGCTCCGATCTGGCCTCCATCCACACCCGCGCGGTGCGTCAGCCCGGCGCCGACCACTGGGTGCTGAACGGCCACAAGCTCTGGACCACCAACGCGCATTACTCCCAGTACATGATTGCCCTGGTGAGGACTGGAGAGAAATCTGCCGCCCGCCACGAAGGCATGTCGCAATTCATCATCGACCTGCAAGCGCCCGGCGTGACGGTGCGGCCGATCCGTGACCTTGCCGGTGGCGCGCACTTCAACGAAGTGTTCTTCGACAACGTGCAGCTCGACGCCGACTCGCTGGTCGGCACCGAGGGCCAGGGCTGGGACCAAGTCACCGCCGAGCTGGCTTACGAGCGCAGCGGCCCCGAGCGCTTCTTGAGCAGCATCGCGCTGCTGCATACGTTGATCGACGCCATCGGCCCCAACCCGGACGCGCTGCAAGCAAAGGAAATCGGCCGCTTGACCGCCAAGCTGATGACGCTGCGGCAAATGTCCTTGTCCGTCACCGCCGAGTTGGCGGCTGGCAAGAACCCGGCCTGGGCCGCGTCCTGCGTGAAAGACCTGGGCGCGTCGTTCGAGCAAGAAACGCCTGAAGTGGCGCAACTGCTGCTCGACCTGGCACCCAGCGTCGGCAGTAGCGGCAGCGACCACAGCCAAGTGCTGGCCTATTTGATGCAACTGGCCCCGTCGTTCTCCCTGCGGGGCGGCACGCGGGAAATTCTGCGCGGCATCATCGCGCGCGGCCTCGGTTTGCGGTGAAAGCATTTTGATCATGAGAGAAATCTTCGAATCCACCATCGAGCGTTTGCTCGCCGACACCGTCACGCCCGAATTGCTGCGCAGCAGCGAAACCGGCCTGTGGCCCGCCGCACTGTGGGCAGCGCTGGAGGACTCCGGTTTTGCCGTGGCCGCCGCGCCCGAACACCTTGGCGGTGCCGGGGCCAGTTGGGCCGACCTGTTCGTGGTCGTGCGTGCCGCTGGCAAACACAATCTGCCGGTGCCGCTGGCTGAAACGCTGCTGGCCAACTGGCTGCTCGGCCGCTGCGGACTGGAAGCCATCAATGCACCGCTGGGCTTGGCTGCCAGCCCGGTGCTGACGCTGCTGAACGGCCGTGTCAGCGGCACGCTGGCGGAGGTGCCTTGGGGCCGCGATGTGCAGCAAGTGCTGGCCATCACCGCCGGGCTGAAGCCGCAGGCCGTCTTGCTGAACACCGGCGACGCGCAGATCGAGCTGTCGATGAACACCGCCGGCGAGCCACGCGACACGCTGCGCTTTGAAGCCGCCGTGCCGGCCGCCACGGCCGCGCTGCCGGCCGGCCTGAACGCCGACGCCCTGCTCTACGGCGCGGCCATGCTGCGCAGCGCCCAAATTGCCGGTGCCCTGCACGCGGCACTGGAGGACACCACCCGCTATGCCACCGAGCGCGTGCAGTTCGGCAAGGCGATCGGCAGCTTTCAGGCGATTCAGCACCAGATTGCGGTGCTGGCCGAGCACACGATTGCCGCCAACATGGCGGCCGAAGCGGCTTTTGCCGAATCCGACCTGTCCGAAGCGGCTGGCCTTGGCCTGGCCAGTTTGCAGATTGCCGTCGCCAAGGTCAGCAGCGCCGAGGCCGCCAGCCTGGCCGCCGGCATTGCCCACGGCGTCCACGGTGCCATCGGCTTTACCCATGAATACGCCCTCAACCACGCCACCCGCCGCTTGTGGTCGTGGCGCAGCGAATACGGCAACGCCACCGTCTGGTCGCAGCGGATTGGCCGCGCGGTCTGCCAAAGCGGTGCCGCCGCCCTGTGGCCGGCCTTGACTGCTGGCGTGATGCACTTGGAGTCGGTGGCCACCCATGCCACCGAAGGAGACTTAGCTTGAACCCCTTTCTGATCATCGAGCGCGAAGGCGCGATCATCACCGCCCGCATGAACCGGCCGGAGACGCGCAACGCGCTGACCGAGCCGTCGCAAATGCAGGAAATCATCGACCTGTGCAGCCACATCCGCCGTGACCGCACGGTCAAGGTGCTGGTGCTGACCGGCGTCGCCACGTCCTTTTGCGCCGGTGGCAACGTCAAGGACATGAAGGAGCGCGGCGGCATTTTTGCCGGCTCGCCCTACGAGCTGCGCGACAGCTACCGCGACGGCATCCAGCGCATTCCGCTGGCGCTCTACGACCTGGACGTGCCGGTGATTGCCGCCGTCAACGGCGCAGCGATCGGTGCAGGGCTGGACTTGGCCTGCATGGCAGACATCCGCATCTGCTCCGAGCGGGCGCTGTTCGCCGAAAGCTTTGTCAAGCTCGGCATCGTCCCCGGTGACGGCGGTGCTTGGCTGCTGCCGCGTGTGATCGGCCTGCCCAAGGCCATCCTGATGGCTTTCACCGGCGACACGATTGACGCCGCCAAGGCGCTGGACTACGGCCTGGTGGCGCAAGTGGTGCCGGCCGCCGACCTGGAGCGTGAAGCGCAGGCGCTGGCCCAGCGCATTGCCGCCAACCCGGCCCATGCCCTGCGCCTGACCAAGCGGCTGCTGCGCGAAGGCCAGCACATGCGGCTCGATTCGCTGCTGGAGTTGTCGGCCGCCTACCAGGCGCTGGCCCACCACACCGACGACCACGCCGAAGCGGTCAACGCTTTTCTTGAAAAGCGCCCCGCCGTTTACACCGACAAATAAGCCGGCCAGTTGCTATTTTTCTGGTCGCACCATTTGCGGCCGCCACACTTCGAGACTCCACTATGCGCACCGTCTTCCGCGATGACCATGAACAATTCCGCCAGACCGCGCGGCGCTTCGTCGAGAAGGAAATAACGCCCCATTTGCACACCTGGGAAGCCGCCGGCATCGTGCCCAAGTCGCTCTGGCTGAAAGCGGGCGAAGCCGGTCTGCTGTGCGCCACCGTGCCGGAAGAATTCGGCGGCTCGGGCGGCGATTACGGCCATTCCGCCGTGATGGTGGAAGAACTGGCTCGCGCCAACGCCACCGCCGTGGGCTTCACCACCCATTCGGAAATCGTTGCACCCTACATCGTCGCCTACGGCACCGACGAGCAAAAACAGCGCTGGTTGCCCGGCATGGTCAGCGGCGAGTTGATCGGCGTGATCGCGATGAGCGAACCCGGCATCGGCAGCGACTTGCGCTCGATGCGCACCACCGTCAAGCGGATCACCGACGAGCAGGGCGACGCCTACATCGTCAACGGCCAGAAGACCTTCATCACCAACGGCGGCAACGCCGGGCTGATGGTCACCGCCACCAAGCTGGACCCGGCCGACAAGAAGCTGACGCTGATCTGCGTGGAGAGCGAGCGCGCCGGTTTCTCCAAAGGCCGCTTGCTGGAGAAGATCGGCCTGAAGGGTCAAGACACCTCCGAGCTGTTCTTCGACAACGTGCGCGTGCCGGTCGAAAACCGCTTGGGCGAGGAGAACGAAGGCTTCAAATACCTGACTCACCAATTGGCGTGGGAGCGCACCATCATCGGCATCCGCGCGGCGGCGTCGATCGAAGCGCTGCTGGAGGAAACCATCCAATACACCCGCGACCGCAAGGTGTTCGGGCAATCGGTGTTCGACTTCCAGAACACCCGCTTCAAGTTGGCCGAGTGCAAGGCGCAGTTGACGATGTTGCAAGTGTTCGTGGACGATTGCCTGGCCAAAGCAATGCGGGGCGAACTGACGCCCGAGGTCGGCGCGATGTGCAAGCTGCTGGGCTCCGAAATGCAGGGCAAAGTGCTCGACGAGTTGCTGCAACTGCACGGCGGCTACGGTTTCATGAGCGAATATAAGATCGGCCGCGCCTGGGTTGATGCCCGCGTGGCCCGCATCTACGGCGGCACCTCCGAGATCATGAAAGAAATCATCGCCCGCAGCCTGTAAGTTCGGCTGACCCAAACCGCCCGTCTGGAGCCTCATGCCTGATTCGACGATTGAAGCCAACGTCCGCCTGCTGCCCCTGACCGGCGGTTTCAATTTTCGTGATCTGGGCGGCTATGCGACCGTTCACGGCGAGCGGGTGCGCTGGCAAGTGCTTTACCGTTCCGGCAAATTGTCGGCCCTGACGCCAGACGACATCGCGCACTTGGCACCCAAGGGCATCCAAGTGGTCTGCGACCTGCGGACCCAACAAGAGCGCGCCAGCGACCCGTCGGCGCACGGCTTCAGCCCGCTGCACCGCAGCTGGGACTATGACGTGGGCCACAGCCTGCTGCGCGATGCGGCAAAAGCCGACGGTGCCACACCGCAACACATCCACGACGCGCTGGCCGCCACTTACGCCGTCATGCCCTGGCTCTACGCCGACATGTATGGTGCCGCCTTTCGCCATCTGATCGACGGCGACCTGCCGCTGGTCTTCCACTGCAGCGCTGGCAAGGACCGCACCGGCACACTGGCCGCGCTGATCCTGACCGCGCTGGGCGTGCCCGAAGCCACGGTGATGGCCGACTATTTGCTGACCGATCGCTACTTGGACGTCGACGCCTTGATCAACACGCCGCGCACCCAAGCCGCGACCGCTCCCAGCGACCCCGCCGCTGCGGCCGGTTTTTCCTTCATCCAGGCGATGTCGGCCGAGATGCGCGAGCCCCTGTTGAAATGCGACCCCGCCTATTTGCTCGGCGCGCTGCGAGCCGTCGAGGCGAAGCACGGCTCGGTGTTGGCTTATGTGGAGACTGTGCTGGGCGTCGGTGCCGATGACATGGACAAGCTGCGTAGCCGCTTGCTCGAGCCCTTGCCCACGTAGGGCGGGTTGAGATCCGCGATCAGCCTGCGCCGGGCATCCTGTGATGGCGGCACGGCACGACGCGGGTCATGACTCGCCCTACGAAATTCAAGAAATGACGATCCGGTCGGAGGCCGTCGTGAAGGTGGCGGTGAGGCCTGCTGCGGCGGTGATGACGCGGAGGTCGTCGGCGATTTCGGTAAACATCGGGTCGCTGGCTTGCAAAAATGACGGGCGTGATGCCTCGTCGGCAAAGGTCGGCGTGAAGGCCACCCGGCTGATGCGGCCGTTCTCGATATCGACCCTCGCGGCCAAGCCCTTGCGTTTTTCTTGGGCGATGTCCCGACTGCCCTCCTTGCTCGCTTCCGCCTTGACGCCAATCGGTCTATTGCCGGCCGGGCGCGGACCCTTCATCAAGAACTTGCCGAGCGAATAGAAAATGACTTTGCCCTGGTAGACCTCGATGCCCTTGGTGACCAACGTGCCGTGGCCGAGGATCAAGTCCGCTCCGTGGTCGATGAAGGCATGGGCCGCCTCGCGCTGGTAGTCGGCGATGGCCACGCGTTCTTCCAGCAAGCCCCAATGCACGCTGAGCACCACGATGTCGGCTTTTTCGCGGGCCGTGCGGATGCTGGCGCAGACGGCTGCCAGGTCATCTCGGTCCACCAAGGTGCCGACTTGCGGTGCCAGCCCCCAATCGCTCCAGTTCGGCTGGCGAAAGTAGCTGTGGCGGCGCAACGGCGCCACGCCCGGCGTCCGGCGCCCTGCCTGCGTGCCCGGCAGCAGGGCTGAGGTGCAGCCGACAAAGGCGACCGTCACACCATTGCTTTGCAAATAGACCGGCTGCAGCGCCTCGGCCAAATTGCGGCCCGCACCGACCGGCGCAATGCCCACTTCACGCATCACGTCCATGCTGCGCAGAAAGGCGCGGTAGCCCGCATGCAGGCAATGGTTGTTGGCGAAGGACAGCACATTGAAGCCCTTGCGGGCCTTCAGGCGAATCGCCTCCGGATCGCCGGGTGTGAACAGGTCGTCGCCTTCGACGTCATCGTTCAAATGCGCTTCGACCGGATGGGTGTCGCCTGCCTCTTCCGAATAAGGCCATTCGCAATTGCCGAAGGTGAAATCGGCCGCTTGCAAAACCGGCGCTGCCGGGTCGAGCAAGTCGGCTTGGTAGCGGGCAATCATCACGTCGCCAACGCCGATCAGCGTGGCCGTGCCGGGTGGTTTGATGGTCATCGTTTGCTCCAGGGTGCAGCCATCCAGCTCGGAGCCTTCGACAAGCTCAGGCCGAACGGGGTTTTAAGGAAACGGTCAAGGCCAGACGCCCTGAGCTTGCAAATAGGCCGCCAAGCGCCCGGTGGCAAAGTTGGGCAGGGCGTCGGGTTTTTTGATCTTCTTGCTGTTGCGGTAGTCGCGGATGGAGATCACCGCATGCTTCAGCGCTGCAATCGCCTCGAAGTACTCGAAGTGAGGCATCGCCCGGCCGTAAAGCTGCTCAAAGCCCCGGATCGCCTCGGCCCGGCTTGGAATGCCGGCCAAGCGCGGGTGGCCGAATTGCAGGCTGAAAATGTCCTCGGCATACAACCACCAAGCCAAGTCGATCTCGGGCGGCCCCAAGCTGGCGACTTCAAAATCGAACAGCGCGGCCACTTGCAGATCGGGCCCGAACATCGTGTTGCCCATGCGCGCGTCGTTCCAGACCAGCCCCGCTTGCTGGTCTTCGCTTGCCGGTTGAGTCTCGCTCAGGTGGCGAATGGCCGCTTCCAGCAGCGGATAAGACTGGCCCTCAGCCGCCCAAGTGAACCAGGCGGCGATGAAGTGTTCGAGGTAGTCACCGGCCGTGGGCGGTTCCGTCAGCGCGGCCGCGCCGTGCGGAGCCAAAAAGCCGAACGGCTGCCAGCCGGCGCGGTGCACTTGGGCCATCGCCTTGACGCCGTTCCACCAAGCCAGCTCGCGCTGTGCCGGGCTCAAGGCCTCCGCGAACCAACCCTGCTGGTGATAACTGGGGAAATCGCCGGGCACCCGACCCTTGACCTGATCCATCAGAAAAAACGGTGCGCCGAGCACGGCAGCATCCGACTCGGCCAGCACCAGCGTCGGCACCGGTGCCGCCGACGCCGCCCTGATGGCGGCCATCACACGGTACTGATGAAAGATATCGCCGAGCAGCGGACAGGCCGTTTGCCGACCGATGCGTGCCACCAAGCCGCGACTGTGTGTTTGTGCATCGGTCACCCAACTCGCTTCAAACAGAATCGTCTTGCTCGACAGGCCTTGCGACGGCTCGATGACCTGGCCGATGCGCAAATCACTGGCCCCTGCTGTACGGTCCTGCAGCCAGGGACGCAGCCTGGCCATCGCCTGCTCGGTGCTCACTTCAACGCTGTGTTCAACCCCGTCACTCATCGTCAATCCTTGATGCCCAGCGCTTCCCGCAGCCCCGCAGCGATGGGCCGAGCGCCCTGCCCCAGGCTGACCGGGCGGCGCGGTGCTTTGCCGGTGGTCAGCAGCGCGATCGTTCCCATGTCCTCAGCGGCCTTGAAAAAGCGCTCGACCATCGGCAGGCCGCCCTGCCCCCATTGATCGACGTTGGCCAGCCAAGCCTGCATGCCGTAGACCGGCCAGCGCTGGAAATGGCTCCAGGCGACATCCTGATTCGGCACATCGGCCGCCCCGGTGGCCATCAAGGCTTCGCGGTAATGGCGGATCAGGTCGCCGGCCGAGGCGCGGCGCTCTTCAATCGTCAGCGCTCCGAGCATGAAATAAGTGATGTCGCGCCACGGTTGGCCTTGGCGCACCAATTGCCAGTCATGCCAGACCCGCTCACCGCTGCTGCGCAAAAAGCTGTTGCCCTGATGCGAGTCGCCGTGGACCAAGCCGTGCGGGCCGGGCGCGTTGCGGGCAAAGTCCGCCAGCTCGTCAAAAGCATGGGCGAACAGCTCGGGCGTGTCGTAGATCCAGCGCGGCAGAATGGCTTGATAGGTCGGCTTGGCCAGGTTCAGCGCAATGTAGTTGTACATGCGCAGCACCTGGTTGGTGTCCACCTCGGTGTCCATCGAGGTCTTCAGCCAAGCCTGCGCCGGCAACACCGGGCTACCCCAGAACGCGCCGTGCAGCACCGCCAGCGACTCCAGCCCTTCGGCCACGCCATCCACGCCGAGGTGGTGGGTACTGTTGCCGAATTGGCCGGCGGCGGCCCCCAGGTCTTCCATCATCACGACGCCGCGGCCACCGCCGTCGCCGTCCCAGTCGGCGTAGTAGCTGTGCGCGATCGGCGCATGCAGCTGTTCGCCCATCATGGAATAAAAGCGCGCTTCCAGCTCGCAGATGTCGCCGCTCTCGAAGCCTTCGGACCAATTCGACTTCAAGCAGACCTGGCTTGGCAGGCCCGCCGCCTGCCCGACGTCATTCAAGTCCAGCGCCAGCCGCAGCTTGGTCGTGTGGCTGTTCTTCACCTCCACCACGCTCATGCTGCGCACTTCAATACCGGGATAACGATGCTGCAACAGGCCGGTCAGCCATTGCGGCGTCACTTCAGCCAAGTGGCGCGGCAGGCGGCCTTGGCGGGCTGGATAGGGGCGGGTTGAGAGGGTTTCAGTCATGCCGTGAGTTCCTTCAGGAGTTGTTGGCCAAGGCCCGTGCGGCGATATAGCCGAAGGTCAGGCCCAGCGTGTTGTTGGCACCATTGCCCGGCGCACGGCCGCGCCACAGCGAGTTCATGTCCAGCCCGATCGCGTGCAGGCCGGGGATGGGCGCATCCTGTTCGTCCAGCACGCGGGCGCTGGCATCGACCCGCAGGCCCACCGTGGTGGTCGAATCACCGGGGAAGATTTGCACCGCGTAGAAAGGCCCGCGTTGAATCTCGCCCAGGCAGGGATTCGGTTGGTGCGTGGGGTCGCCCATGAAGTGGTCGGCCTTTTCCTTGCCGCGCCCAAAATCGTCATCGACACCGCTGATGGCCTGCGCGTTGAAGCGCTGCACCGTCGCCGTCAAGGCGGCGGGCGGCGCGCCGATGCGCTCGGCCAGCGCGGCCAAGGTGTCTGCCTTGATCACATAACCGGCCGCGACCAAGCGCCGCAAACCCCAACCTCCGGGGCGCACCAGGCCCAGGCCGTAGCGGTGGATGAAAGCGTCGTCACAGATCAGGTGCGCCGGCACCGAACCGCTGCGGTGCATCGGTTCCACCAAGTTGGTGGTCGATTCATTGCCAAAGCGCTGGCCGCGGGCGTTGACCGCAATGCAGCCGGGCTTGCCACGGTCCAGGAACAGGTGCGGGAACTTGCGCAGCACGCCGTTGGCCTCGCGCAGCACCGACACCACCACCCAGCCGGCATTGCTGAGGTTGACGCCGTCAAACTGCGCACCGAGCTCCAGCGCGCGATTCAGACCGTCGCCGGTATTGCCCTCGGGCACCAGCGACACATGTTGGTCGGCAAACGGGATGTACTGGCGGCGCATTTGCGCGTTGGCCGAAAAGCCGCCGCTGGCCAGCACCACGCCGCGCCGGGCTTTCACCGTGAGGGGCTGGCCATCGCGCTCGACCACCACACCGCTGACGCGGCCGCGCTCGAACAGCAAGCGCTGCATCGGCGTGTTGCGCCACAGCGTGGCACCGGCGTCGATGGCCGAGCGCAGCAGCCGGGCGGCCAGCGCATTGCCCATCGTCAAGCGGGTGCCACGCGGGTAGCGCAGCCGGGCGACGCCGTAGCCCAGCGCCAGCTTGGCCATGTGCTTGAACGAGGCGAAGGAGCGCGTCATATTCGCCGCATGGCCCATATCGCCCAGGCCGATCATCAGCCCGCCGGGCGCATTGAATTCGGACAGCGGCCAGCGCAGGCTGCTGAAGTGTTCGCCCAGTTCGCGGCCGTCGTATTCCAGCGGGCAGAGCAGCCGCCCGTCGCGTGAAAAGCCGGTGGCTGCCGGATGCCAGTCGGCAAAGCCGCGTTGCACCAGGAACTGCGCGGCGGTGTACTGCTGCAAAAAATCAACCATGCGCGGGGCCTCGTCGAGAAAAGCGTCGAGCAGGTCGCTGCGCAGCGTCTCACCCACCACCTCGTGCACATAACGCGAGGCCATGCCGGTCTCTTCATGGATGCCGGCCTGCGCCGCCAGCGCCGAGCCCGGCACCCAGATGCCGCCGCCGGACAAGGCCGTGGTGCCGCCGAAGAAGCCGGTCTTCTCGACCAACAGCACTTGCAAGCCCAGCCGTGCCGCCACGGTGGCCGCCGTCAAGCCGGCCCCGCCCGAGCCGACCACGATCACATCGGTTTCGTTGATTTCCATGTGCGGCTCTTAAACCGGCCCGTAGAAGTTATCCAGAAAACTGCTTTGCACCTCGACCCGCTCGCGCCGCAGCGTCGCGGAGACCAGCGGGTTGTCCAGCTGATCCTGCGCATTCAGCACCAGCGTCGGGCCACGGCCCAGGCTGGCCAAACCGACACGGGCGACTTCTTGCGAGGAGGTCAGCGCCACCACGTCGGGGGCCAGGCCGAACTTGGCGAACACGGTGCGCAGCTTGGGCGTGTCGGTGGCACCGATCAACAGGTTCAGCACATCGACGCCGTGTGGCTTCAGCTCTTTCCAGAGGCTTTCGCCAAAGTTCAGCGCGTAGGCCTTGGTGGCGGTGTAGATGGCCAGCCGGCCGCAGCCGCCCAGCGCCGCTTCGGAGCCGACGATGATCAAACCCCCGCGCCCGCGCTTGACAAAGCTGCTGGAGAAATCGTGGCAGGCTTCGGTCAGCAGGTCGATGTTGCGCTGGGTCAGTTGACGCCACGCGGCGTAGCTGCTTTTGAGGAAAGCGCCGCCGACGCTGTCGCCGCCGGCGTTGAACACGACCAGGCCCAAGTCGCGGCCGGCCACAGCTATTTGCAACTGCGCGGCCGCATCTGCCACGGTCAGGTCGAGCGGGAAGGTGACGACCTCGACGCCGTAGGTGGCGCGGATTTGCGCGGCCAGCTCTTCGAGCTTGTCGACACGGCGCGCCACCAAAATCACGTTCAGGCCCTTGGCCGCGACCTGCAGCGCGAACTCGGCGCCGGTGCCCTCGGAAGCGCCCGAGATCAGCGCCCAGCTGCCGTAGCGCTTGAGAAAGTCGGCAGTGTCAGTCGTGGCAGCAGTAGCAGTGGCGGTGGCAGAAGTTGGCATGGCAGATTTGGCTCAGTGGAGGTTGAGCCTGATCTTCTGTCACCCCCGCCACCGAGGCCAGCGCTGTCAGCGTTGCCGAACGCTGCATCGCTATCGCTGAAACACCGCGCCAAATCGACTCAAAGCCGCTGGATGCGGCCCGGTTGAACCTGGTTGATGGCGGCCGGGTTTTCAATCAACAGCTCGGCCATCGCGTCGATGTCCACGCCGAGGCTGACGCGGTTCTGGCCCTGGCGCAGCACACTGAGGCCGTCGCCGCCATCGGCCATGAAGTTGTTGACGACGACGCGGTAGTTGCGGGCAGCGGCGAGCGGCTGCCCGTCCACCAGCACCTCGATCAGCATGGCCACGCCGTCGGCGCCTTGACGCCACTGGTAGCGCAAGCTGCTGGAGACTTGCAGCAGGCGCGGCTGGGCGTCGCCCTTGGGCAATTGGCGCTGCAACAGCTCGCGCAACTGCGCACCGTTCAGCGTCAGCACGACCAGTTCATTGGCGAACGGCTGGATGGCGAACAGATCGCTCATCGTCACCGGCCGCTCCGGGTCCACCGTCAAATCAGCGCGGATGCCGCCGGGGTTCATCAGCGCAATGTCGGCCGGGCCGCGCTTCTTGGCATAGACCAGTTGCGAATCCGCGACCAGATTGCCCAGCGTCGAATCGCCGAACGGCGCTTTGGCATTGCGCTCCGCACCCCGCGCCAGCGTGGCCACCGGCTTGTTGCGCACGGCAGCGGTCAACTCGGCCGCGCGCTGCACCAGCGCCACAAAGGCCGGGTTGGGCAAGTAGGCGGACTGCAACACCGGGTGGTTGACCGCCTCAGCGGCCAGCACCTGCCCTTGCGCGTCCAACGTCAAACGGCTTTCGGTCACCCAACCGCCGTAGCTGCCGGCTTGCACCAGCAAGCGGCCATTGATCTTGCAGGTGTAGGCCTGGTGGGTGTGGCCGCTGATGATGAGGGCGTAGGCCGGGTCAAGGCGGCGAGCAATGTCCACCCCGCGCCCCTGCAGGCCCGGGCAGTTGTAGCTGGGATCGTTGGCTGCACCTTGGTGCGTTGCACCTTCATGCATCACAGCGACCAGCACTTGTGCACCTTCAGCGCGCAATTTGGGGATCAGCGCGTTGAGCGTATCGGCCTCGTCAGCAAAGCGCAGGCCCACGATGCTGCGCGGCACCACCACCGACGGCGTGTCGCGCGTCACTGCGCCGACAAACGCCACCTTGAAGCCGCCCACCTGCTTGATGACATGGGTGGGCAGCAGCGGCAAGCCGGTTTTTGCATCAAGCATATTGGCGGCCAGATAGGGGAAGCCGGGGCCTTTGAAGCCCGGCCAGGCGCAGCCCTCGGCCGGGCATTCGCCGCGCGCCTTGCGCAGCAGCTCGGGCAAACCGGCGTCCAGCTCATGGTTGCCCAAGGCACTGCCGACCAAGTCAAGCTCACCCAGCGCGGCGAGCGTCGGCTCGTCACGCAGCATCGACGACATCTGCGGGGACGCGCCGATCAAATCGCCGGCCGCCACAAAGACCGAATTGCTGCCGTTGTTGCTGCCGTTGTTGTTGCTGTTATTCCCGCTATTGCTGCGCAGCTTTTGCAGCGCGGTGGCGAGGTAGGCGATGCCACCAGCGGCTTGCGGTTTGATCTCGCCAGTCAGCGCATCGGGCAGGCGCGGCTGCAGCGGCGTCGGTGATTTGGGCTGGATATTGCCGTGGAAATCGTTGATGGAGAAGATGCTCAGCGTGGTCGGCTGGGCGATGACCGCCACGGCGGGCACAGGTGCCGATACAGGCAGCGGTGCCGTGGCGCAAGCCGCCAGCAATGAAGCCAAGCTGAGGCTGAGGATCAGGGCGCGGCGGCTCGGCTGCGGCGGCATGGCGGGGCGGTTAGGCAGGTCGGGGGCGGCGCGCAAAAGGCGGCTGTAGCGGCTTGTCGGCAAGGCATTGCTCCGGTGGGAGGGTGGGCAGATGTCGCGGGATGGGCCGCAGGCGGCGGATATTAACGCCCAAGATTGCCCAAGCTGGATTCAAAGCCGCCGCAGCGCTGCCGGCCGAGCGCTCTGCGAACAACCGCGACTGTGGTCCAGAAGACACAAGTGCAGCTCCGCTCGGACGCTGTCACAGCTTGTAAATATTCGCCCGCCAAACTCCCGCCCTGTTGGCTTGCAGCTGCCGCAATCGAGTCGCGGCGGAGCTGCTCTGCCGAAGCAGCGGCAGGTGATGGGCACAACAATTGCTTTTCAGCCTCAACGCCTGCCCGGTAATTTTCTTGAAGCGCAAACGTTTTCGTCCATCGACAACCAGAGTGCTGAGGGTAATAACAGCGAATTTCCGCGCGCTTGCACAAACATTGCGTTTTGACAAGACGGGGTTTCTTCAATGTGGCTTCTTTGAGCCAAAGGGGCGCAAGTAAACGTTTGCGACCCCCTAGGGTGTACATTTTTCTTCATCAGTTTTTACGCTTTTTTACCTAATTCCCAGGAGTGATCACGATGAACAACAGACATTGGTCCAGTTTTTCCCGAACGGCGTTGAGCGTCGCAGTCGCTATCGTGGCCGCCGCCCCGGCTTATGCCCAGAACACCACGTCCGCCGTCAGCGGCCGGGTGACCGGTGCCGAAGGTAGGCCGGTCGCAGGTGCCACGGTCAGCGTGCTGCACCGCGACTCCGGTTCGGTCAACACACTGACGACCGATGCCGATGGCCGCTACTCGGTGCGCGGCTTGCGCGTCGGCGGCCCCTACACCATCACCATCACCAAGGGTGGTGACAAAGACGTGCGCAGCGACATCTACTTGCAACTGGCCGAAAGCCTGTCGCTGGACATCGCGCTGGGCGCCACCACGCTGGAAACAGTGGTGGTCAGCGGCAGCAGCAACGCCAACAACAAATTCAACAGCGGCACGATGGGCGCCGGCACCAATAGCGGCCGCCAGCAGCTTGACGGCCTGGCTTCCATCCAGCGCAATCTGCAGGACTACGCCCGTACCGACCCGCGCCTGTCGCAAACCGACAAAGAGCGCGGTGAGATCTCCGCCCTGGGCCAGAACTCGCGCTTCAACGCGATCACGGTGGACGGTGTGCGCACCAACGACACCTTCGGTCTGGAAGCCAACGGCCTGCCCACCGCCAAGCAGCCGATCTCGATCGACGCCATCCAGTCGGTGCAGGTCAACATCTCGAACTACGACGTGACCCAACAGGGTTACACCGGCGCCAACATCAACGCCGTCACCAAGTCGGGCACGAACGAGTACAAGGGCAGCCTGTACTACGTCTACCGCAACGACAAGATGAGCGGTGACCGTTTCAACCGCACCAGCACGACCTACGCTCCACCGGCTCCGTTCACCGAAGACACCAAGGGCTTCACCTTTGGCGGCCCCATCATCAAAGACAAGCTGTTCTTCTTCAGCTCCTACGAAGAATTGCACAGCACGCGCGCCGCGCCGGACTTCGGCCCGGTGGGCAGCCCGTACACCAATGTGGGCATCACCCCGGCGCAAATTGCCGCAGCACAAGCAGCAGCCAAGACCAAGTACGGCATCGACATCGGCGACGGCAATATTCCGGCCGGCACCGAGTTGCTGGTCAAAGACTATCTGATGAAGCTGGACTGGAACATCAGCGACAACCACCGCGCCAACCTGCGCTATGCCAAGACCGAACAGAGCGAGCCGCAGTTCTCCAACTTCGGCAACCGCTCGCTGTCGTTGAACTC
>CANFYD010000005.1 GCA_947450745.1 Burkholderiales bacterium | reverse complement strand
GGGATTTTGTCGAACACGGCATTACCGGCCCGGTCGGTTTGGTAACTGTCATTGGCCGCGTAAAAGCGCTGCATGAATTGAGCGGTTTGCATCAGCGTCGCTTTTGCCTCGGTCCGGCGCGCCTTTTTGATATAGCTGGAATATGACGGCAAGGCGATGCTCAGCAAAATGCCGATGATGGCCATGACCACCAACAATTCGATCAGCGTGAAGCCTGCCCATTTGGGCCTTGATTTATTTATGATGGAATAAACACGCATATTTTCATTTTCCAAAACTCGCCTTACCTGATCAGCAATTGCCGCCACGAGCGCGACTTGATCGTGCGCCAGTTTGCATTGGGTGCCGCCGTGGGGCAGGAGCTGACAATATAGTTACCCACGGTGGCATCGGCGGACACGACCTTGGCACCCGCGCCGTGCACAATCACGCCGCCGGAGATAATCGCTTTGCTGCCGATCGTGATGGCACCGGCGGTGTTGGTTTCCACATTACCGCCCACCGTGGCGATAGCCCCCACAGTCACCGCACCTGAGTTATCGGTGCAGACCGAGCCGCCAATTCTGGCCGCCGTGCCCACAGTAATGGCGCCGTCCTTGGTGCCCAAGCCGCCGCCCACTTGCCCATCGGCTGCAATCGTGATGGCACCGGCATTGGTCAAGATATAGCCGATCACAATCGATTTGCTGTTGATATTCACCGCGCCCGCTTTGCTGGTGTCGAGGTTATTGATGGAGCCGCGCACCGTGGCCCCCACACCGACGGTGACCACGCCGGCAATCGTGGTGATGGAGCCGTCGATATAACCCCCGTCGCCCACGCTGACCGCCCCCGCGCCGGTGATGATGTCGCCCTTCACCGTGCTGCGTGCACCCACCGTGACGGCACCGGCCGAGGTGCTGGTAATGGGCCCGACCACACTGTCAAAGCCGACGTTGATGGCTCCGACGGCCGTGGTCAGCGCGCCGCTGACCGTGCTGCCGTTGCCGACCGAGATCACGCCGCTGCTGGTGCTGGACACCGAGCCGGTGAGCTTGACGCCGTCGCCGATGTAGACGATGGCGTTACTGGTTTGAAGGTCGCCGACCACCCGGCTTTTATCACCGATGGCAATCGTGCCGCTGTCAGTGGTAATGCTGCCGCTGGTGTCAGATTGGGCGCCCAGTGCAATATCTCCGGCGCTGACCAAGTGGGCATTTATTTTGACATTGGCACCAAAAACAGAGCGGCTGAAGTTCTGTATCAATAAGTGGGTGGCCAAGCCCGATGCATTGATTTGAACGCCCTGCCCCACGTTGAAATCGCCGTTGATTTGTATCACCGCAGGTTTGGGTGCTTCCACCACCAGGGTATCGCCCTCAAGCAGGGTCAATGATTTGCAGAGGTAATAACCGTCATCGCCGCTGCAGCTGGAGGGCATATGGTCCGGAAAGACATAGTTCGTGGCTTGCGCTGAAAAGCTGGCAAGCAGCAAACCCGTCCACACCAGCCAAGCTGCATATCGCCTATTTTTCATTGATTTGCTTTTTCGAATTCAATGTGGGACTGCAACCAGATTTCCGCACCCAGCGGCCGGCGCGTGCCGGCACCGGCGGCCAGCGCTTTGACCTCGGGCCCGAAGCCGCGTGCAGTGATGACAAAAATCTCCTCGCTTGGCAACAAGCGCTCGACCATGCATTCCGGCAAACGCTGATAAGTGACGCCCAGTTGCGCTTGATTCAGGGTGGCCGCCGGCAAGGTATAGGCCAGGCTTTGGCTGCCGTCCCAGTTGTCGATCACGCCCCAAGCCGGCGGTGAACGCACGGCCAAGATCGGCACCGGGCCGAATTTGCGGACGGAATCCTCGCAATAGCGCAAAGCCGCCTCAGCCGCCTGCGTCGCCAATTCAGCAGTGCGCACCCCCCCCATCACTTGCTCGTTGGAACCGGCATTGCGAATCGCCGCAGCGGTGAAAAGCGACACCAGCAGCAGCAAGATGATGGAAACAATCAGCGCCACACCTTGCTGCTGTTGCTGCTGTTGCTTGCCTGAATGGAATCTCAGGTTATTTCCAAACTCGCGCCCGGATTCATTCCAAACAGCGGCGCGCATTTGGCGGGGGAATTGGCGCAGCTGACTCATGAGTTTCTATAAAAACCGGTTGCGCAAGGCCACCGTGGTGGAAAACGCCCGGCGCATTCTGAGGTCCGGCGGGTTGGCTTCCAGGCTGCCGTCACAGTTGATATAGCCGCCTGAACCGGTATCGGGCAGCACCGCCGCCTCGCTGCGCACCAGCAGACAAATGCGCACGGTCAATACCTTGGCCCAGCGCTGATCCAGCGACAAACTGGCCAAGCTGGGGGCTGAATCAACGCCCGCCGCACTCAGATAACCGGCCACCACGCTGCCGGTCAGGCTGGCGGTGCCGTAAGTGATGGACATTGCTTCGACGTTTTCTACCATCGGTCGCGCCGCAGTCGTACCGTTGCCTTCGCAGTACAAACTGGAAATTCCGTGAGCCGCAGCGATATAAAACTTGTTTTCTGAAACTGCAAATTCGGCCGTCGGTGTCTTTTGATCAAAATACGCCGTCACCACGCTGAGCGGGCTGCCGGAGCAATCGGTCGCCAAGCCATTCGACGCTACCGTATTGGCGATATCGGCCTCGTAACTGATGGCGATCGAATCGCCGGCAGCGGCCACGCAGCCCAGATGGTCGAGATTGTCGGTATTGGTGGTGAGGGCGGTGGTTTGAAACTTGCCGTCGCAGCCCCGAATCATGAAATGGCTGGTGGCGTAGTTTCCCGATTTATAGCCGCCAACCTTGTAAATGGACGGCAGCAGTGAATCTGTATAGACCGGGTTGCGCCGTGACACGTAATTGCGGTCGGGTTGCTCGGGGTTGCTGCCGGCCATGCGGATTTGCTGAATCAACAGGCTCAACGCCGCTTGCCCGTCTTCTTCCATCCGGCTTCTGGCTTCGGCCATGCGGGTGGCTTGGGCCGCATTCAGATAAAAGGTCAAGGCCGTGGCGACGACGATCAGCCCGATGGCCATCGCAATCATCAGCTCGATCAAGGTCAAGCCGGCAGACCGGCGGACTGCCGAAGAATCAGGCAAGCGCTTCATATCTGAAACCTGACATAAAGGCAGCGTGGCTTGGCGGCTGTGTAGGCGCTAACTTGTGCCGGGCATTGGTCCGATTGGCGGCTGTCGATGATGGACACGGTGGCCGGCTCGTTCCAGATCACCCACAGGTTGCCAAACGAGCTGCCGGCGGCGTCGCCCTGCATCAACAGCCCACCGGCCGGCAACGATTCACGCACCGCCACGCTGGTTTCGGCAAAGTCCATGTCGGCGATGCCGGAGGCCGAGCAATCGGGGTAGGTGCAGCGGCCACCGGGCATCTCACTCAGCACCAGCGGGCTAGAGTCGTTGGAATAACTGCTGCCCTTCAATTGGTAGCTGCCCAACTCGAAGCCATTGCGATTGGCGCGGATTCTTTCGATATAACTGGCTGCCAAATTGGTGGCGGTAGCGCGGTAACCGGACAGCTTGGGCATTTGCACCGCAAACATGATCATCGCGCCGATGGCAATAGCGCTGACCGACAACAACAAGATGGCGACCAGCACCCCGATCAAGGTGGACCCGGTTTGGCGGCGGCGCTGAATCAACACGATTTTGTCCCGTCGCCAGCAACGCGGGCGCGCCCGCCCAGACCGACGCAAACCACTCGCTGAACGGCGGCGGCGTCAACCGAACCAAAGGTCAGCGATGAATCAAGGCCCAAGGAATCATTCAACAGCCGGCCGGTGGCCGCAAACCTGAATTTGCTGACCGCAGCTTGACCACTGGAGATGGTGCCGAGCGCCGTCAGCGGTGCGTGCACGCGCAACAGCGGGTCTTCAGGATCTTTGCCGCCACCGGCGGAGGTGAGGCCCAAGTCTTGAAAAATAATCCAGCCGCTGGCCCAACCGGCCGCACCGCTGGCGTCGCTGCAAACCGGCGCGGCAAGTTGCGGGTCATCGCTGCGGCACATGACCACGCTGCCACCGCGCCGAATCGCTTCGCTGCGGGCAAAGCGAATATCAGCCAAAAAGGAATTGACTGCGCTACTGACTTGAACCGACTGAATCACATATTGAAATGTGGGCAGGGCCACCGCCGTCAGGATGGCGACAATAGACAACGCTACCAGCAGCTCGATCAAAGTGAGCCCGCTAGATTTTCGAATATTTTTGTTAACCATCATCTGAGCGGTTTATTTTTAAATAAAATACGCTGTAGTATCGAACGCAAATGAGCAGCCAGCGTTTTTTAAGCCCAATCGTGCAGCGCCGCGCTAGCAAGCGATGTCAGCCGATGTCATTTTTGCTACGCCAAGCAAGATAGAATTAGGGCTGCATATCAATGTACACCGCAGATATTTTGCTAACCTGAAAATTATCTTAATTGGTTCGCGCTTCGCACAAATAGCGGTTTTATTTTAAGACCAATTATTTTTCGCCGCGTATAAATACAAACGCCTAAGCTATATCTTCAAATATCTGCGTGCTCACCAGTTAATAATATTGAAGTTTCGTTAATTAGTAACGTTTTTTGTAAATTTCAAATTTCGTTCTTGAATACCCCCTTACGCACCGTTGGTATCGCCACGGACCGCTTTGCATGAACGCTTGCCGTCAAGGCCGGCGGTGATGCGGCAAGTGCTCGCAGGCCTGGCACGGAGCGGGCGCAGTTGTAGGGCGGGTCGCGACCCGCGTGTGGCCGGCTATGGCCAGTTTTGGCCGTCTGTGGCCGGCTGTGGCACTCGCGCTGCGCCAAGCCAGCTCAGATGGGCACGTCACTGCCAGCGGCGAAATCGCTCGCGAGGGGGGCTTGACCGGCCCTACAGCACGGGGCTGGCGCTGGCGCAGCAGCATCAAAGCTGCCGGACGCGGCCCGCGCCATGTCTATTTGGCGTCAGCGCCCTGAGCCACGTGGGCCGGGCAGCTCAGCGGCCTGACTCCACTTGACGCCGATTGCGCCACTTGAAGAAGCTGCGGTACAGCGCCACGCTGATTACCATGCCCCAGGTCATGCCGACGAACATGCCGCCCAGCATGCCGGTCAAGGTGCTGGCACCGCCCAGCCACTGCAAGCGCCCGAACCAGACCGCTCCGGCCGTCATGCCCAGCAGCATCCAACTGGAGCAGAGCAAGTTTTGCAGGAACAGCGAGCACAGGTATTGGCCGCAATGGCGGCGAAAGATGCGCAGGCTGGGGATGGCCAGAAGGCCGCCGACCGCCATGCCCAGGTGCATCCACGGCAAGAACTGCAGGTGCAGCCCCAGGCTTTGCAGCAGATCGAGCGCACTGCTCTGGCTGCACAGGGCGGCCAGCCGGGCCGGACCGGTCTGCGCCACATCGACAGCCAAGCCAGCCAACATGCCGCCAAAGCCCAGCGACAACATCACATGCGGCGGCGACAGGCCGGCGCGCTGCGGCCGCACCCAGGCCAGCGCGGCACAGCCCGCCGCCACCCCCGCCACGCTGCTGAACAAGACACCCCATTGACGCGGCTCGCCGGCCGGTGCGCTGGCGTGCACGGCCCAGAGCGCCGCAGCCGCCAAAGCCACCAGCAGCAAGGGCAAGGCGAGCAGCAGCGGCGCTGTGCCGACATAGCGGATCAACCAGGGTGCAGCGTGAAGGCGGGATGGAGGAAGCATGACGGGTCAGCCTTGAATTCAACAGCTCGGCCGCATGGCTGCACGGCGGCGGGGAGCGCAAAACTCGGGTAAATACGCTTGCCGCAGCCACAGCGCTGCGCCGATATTCGAGCTCTTACGCTTTAAAAATGGATGGATTTGCTTTTACGCAAAGCAGCTACAACGCAATATGCATCGCAAATTAACTGTAGCCGCCAAGGCAAAAGACCTGCCAGCCGATGAACGAAGAGCGCCTGCGGTGCATGGATGTCCGTCACAGGGCACCAACGTCAGTTGCCATGCATCAGTTGTCAATCCAACTCACGGAATCTGATGCCTATCTGCCCATTCCCCACCCCGGCCAAGGACACACGCCCGGCCGCCTCGCCCTCCTCCACTTGGCTGTATCTGCTCGAACGCTTTGAAGTCGGCGTGGTGCACATCGACCGCGAGTTGCGCGTCATCGGCATGAATGAATTTGCCCGCCGCGCCTTGCCGGTGCAAGACAAGCTGCCGTTCGGCAAGATCGTGACCTCCTTTCACCCGGAGGCGGCCAAGGCCAAGCTGACGCTGCTGCTGGGCCAAGCCGAATGCCCGGTCAGCGAGGCCCCACCGGTGACGATGATCATCAACATCCCGGAGCGTGTGCTGCTGGTCAAGGTGTCGAAGATCGGCGATGAAGAGCGCAACACCGTCGGCTACACGCTGGTGTTCTACGACATCACCGACGAGGTGGCGATGAAGCTGGAGCCGGGCCGCGCGCCGGAGACGGCCGGCAAGCGCCAGCTCAGCAAGATTCCCACGGTGAAGCAGAACCGGGTCTTGCTGGTCGATGTGCCGAGCGTCGCCTTCATCCGCTCGGAGGGCCATTACACCTGGGTGCACACGGCGCAGGGCAGCCAGTTCTGCAACTTGGCGATCAGCGACATCGAAAGCCGGCTCGACCCGCAGCTGTTTTTGCGCGTCCACCGCAGCTACATCGTCAACTTGTCGCAGGTGGATGAAATCGTCCGCGATGACGGCCGCATGACACTGCGCATGCTGTGCAGCGCCGGCACGCCGCCGCTGGAGATTCCGGTCTCGCGCAGCAGCGCGCCACGCTTGATGGAGCACTTTGGCTTGGCCGATATGGCCGCCATCCGAGGCTGAGAGGCTGAGGGGGCGAGCGGGTGAGCGGATGAGCTGAGCGGTTTTGACCGCGCTGACGCGCTCGTGCAGCCAGACTGCCGTTCGTGCGGCGCTGCGGGCCGTTGATTGTTTTCTTACTGCGGCGGCGGGGGCGGCTGGCTAGAGTGGGTCACCCAAAGCCAACAAGGCTCCCAGGAGACAACGTGATCCCACCCGCCTTTGAATACCATGCGCCGCGCACCATTGGTGACGCGCTCCACCTGCTCAGCACGCTGGGCGAAGACGCCAAGCTGTTGGCCGGCGGCCACAGCCTGCTGCCGATGATGAAGCTGCGCTTCGCTCAGCCCAGCGCGCTGATCGACATCAACCGCATCCCCGAGCTGCGCGGCATCAGCGAACAAGCGGGGGTGGTGCGCATTGGTGCGATGACCTCCGAGAACGAGCTGATCGCCTCGGCGCTGCTGCGCCAGCGCATTCCGCTGCTGCCTGAGGCGGCGCTGCTGATTGCCGACCCGCAGGTGCGCAACCGCGGCACGATTGGCGGCGACATCGCGCATGGCGACCCCGGCAACGACCACCCGGCGCTGATGATGGCGCTGGATGCGACCTTTGTGCTGCAAGGGCCGGGCGGCGAGCGCCAAGTGAAGGCGGTCGACTTCTTCCACGGCACCTATATGACGGAGCTGGCCGAGAACGAGCTGCTGACCGCCATCCTGATCACGCCGCCCGCAGCGGGTACCGGTTATGCCTACCAAAAGCTCAAGCGCAAGGTCGGCGACTGGGCCACCGCCGGCGCTGCCGTGCTGCTGCGCTTGCAGGGCGACACGGTGACTTACGCCGCCATCGGCCTGACCAATGTGGCCCCGACGGCGCTGCGCGCGCGGGCAGCCGAGGCCGCGCTGCTGGGGCAGACGCTGACCGCCGCAACGCTGGAAGCGGTGGGGCAACTGGTGCGCGCGCAATGCGACCCGGCCGAAGACCTGCGCGGCGACATTGAGTACAAGACCGCGATGGCGGGCGAGATGACCCAACGGGCGATCCGCGCTGCGGCCGCCCGTTGCAAATAACAGTGGAGCTATGACATGAAAAAGCACATGGTCGCCATGACCTTGAACGGCCGGCTGGTGGAAGAAGCGGTGGAGCCGCGCACCCTGCTCGTGCACTTTTTGCGCGAGAAGATGAGCCTGACCGGCGTTCACATCGGCTGCGAAACCAGCCACTGCGGCGCTTGCACGGTGGACATCGACGGGCAGTCGGTCAAGTCCTGCACCCATTTGACGGTGCAATGCGAGGGCAGCGAAGTGAACACGGTGGAAAGCCTGGCCAAGGCCGGCGTGCTGCATGCGCTGCAAGACGGCTTCTACAAGGAGCACGGCCTGCAATGCGGCTTTTGCACGCCGGGCATGTTGATGCGCGCCTACCGCTTGCTGCAAGACAACCCCAGCCCGACCGACCAAGAAGTGCGCGAGGGCATGGCCGGCAATTTGTGCCGCTGCACCGGCTACCAGAACATCGTCAAAGCGGTGCAGCATGCGGCCAACGCGCTGCGGCTGGCTTCGGTTGAAGCGCCGGCTGCCGTGACCGCCTGAATCGGGCTGCGCTGCCCCACACCCACCCCACAACGACATCGCTTTGAGCTCGACCCGGCAGGTGCCAAGCCCTGACCGCTGCAGCTCGGCAGGAGACCGGACATGAACGCACCACTGAATGAGCGTGAAAAAGCCCTGATGGGCATGGGTGAGTCGCGGCTGCGCAAGGAGGACGCGCGCTTCATCCAGGGCAAGGGCAACTATGTGGACGACATCAAGCTGCCCGGCATGCTGCACATGGACATCGTGCGCGCCAGCGTCGCCCATGCCCGCATCAAGCGCATCAACAAGGAAGCCGCGCTGAAGATTCCCGGCGTGATTGCGGTGCTGACGGCGGAAGACCTGAAACCGCTGAAGCTGCACTGGATGCCGACGCTGGCCGGTGATGTGCAAGCGGTGCTGGCCGACGAGAAAGTGCATTTTCAAATGCAGGAAGTGGCGGTGGTGATTGCCGAAGATCGCTACGCCGCCGCCGACGGGGTCGAAGCGGTGGAAGTGGAATACGAAGAGCTGGTGGCGGTGGTGGACCCGTTCGAGGCGCTCAAGCCCGACGCGCCGGTGCTGCGCGAAGACCTGCTCGGCAAGACCGAGGGCGCGCACGGCAAGCGCTATCACCCTAACCACATCTTCACCTGGGACGCAGGCGACAAAGAGGCCACCGACGCCGCCTTTGCCAGCGCCCCGGTGACGGTGACGCAAGACATGTTCTACCCTCGCGTTCACCCCTGCCCGCTGGAAACCTGCGGCGCGGTGGCCTCGTTCGACCCGGTGCGCGGCGAGCTGACCACCTGGCTGACCAGCCAAGCGCCGCATGTGGTGCGCACAGTGGTGTCGATGCTGTCGGGCATTCCGGAATCGAAGGTGCGCATCATCTCGCCCGACATCGGCGGCGGCTTTGGCAACAAGGTGCCGATCTACCCCGGCTATGTCTGCGCCATCGTGGCCAGCATCGTGTTGGGCCGGCCGGTCAAGTGGGTCGAAGACCGGATCGAAAACTTGTCCTCGACCGGCTTTGCCCGCGACTATCACATGACCGGCGAGCTGGCCGCCACGGCCGACGGCAAGATCCTGGCGCTGCGCACCAACGTGATTGCCGACCACGGCGCGTTTGACGCCTGCGCCGACCCGAGCAAGTTCCCGGCCGGCATGTTCCACATCTGCACCGGCAGTTACGACATCAAGGCCGCCTATTGCAAGGTGGACGGCGTCTACACCAACAAGGCACCGGGCGGCGTCGCCTACCGCTGCTCGTTCCGCGTCACCGAGGCGGTCTATCTGGTCGAACGGATGATCGACGTGCTGGCGCAAAAGCTGAACATCGACAAGGCGGTGATCCGCTCGCGCAACTTCATTCAAGAAGAGCAGTTCCCCTACCGCTCGGCCACCGGCTTCGACTACGACTCCGGCAACTACCAGCCGGCGCTCGACAAAGCCTTGGCCGCAGTGGACTACGCCGGCTTGCGTGCCGAGCAAGCCGCCAAACGGGCCGACCCCGACTGCCCGACGCTGATGGGCATCGGCCTGGTCACCTTCACCGAAGTGGTCGGTGCCGGCCCGAGCAAGATCTGCGACATCCTGGGCGTCGGCATGTTCGACAGTTGCGAGATCCGCGTCCACCCGACCGGCAGCGCGATTGCGCGCATGGGCACGATCTCGCAGGGCCAGGGCCACCAGACCACCTATGCCCAGATCATCGCCACCGAGTTGGGGCTATCGTCCGAACTGATCCAGGTGGAAGAAGGCGACACCCACACCGCGCCGTACGGCCTGGGCACTTACGGCTCGCGCTCGACACCTGTGGCCGGCGCCGCGATCGCGATGGCGGCACGGAAGATCCATGCCAAGGCCAAGAAGATTGCCGCCCATTTGCTGGAGGTCAGCGAGGCCGATCTGGAATGGGAAATCGACCGCTTCAAGCTGCGCGGCAACGACGACAAGTTCAAGACGATGAAGGACATCGCCTGGGCCGCCTACAACCAACCGCCACCCGGCTTGGAGCCTGGCCTGGAGGCGGTGCATTACTACGACCCGCCCAACTTCACCTTCCCCTTCGGTGCCTACGTGTGCGTGGTGGACATCGACAAGGGCACCGGCGAAACCAAGATCCGCCGCTTCTACGCGCTGGATGACTGCGGCACCCGCATCAACCCGATGATCATCGAGGGGCAGATCCACGGCGGCCTGACCGAGGGCTTTGCCGTGGCGATGGGGCAACTGCTGTCCTTCGACAAGCAGGGCAACATCCAGGGCAACTCGCTGATGGATTACTTCTTGCCCACGGCGGTGGAAACCCCGCACTGGGAAACCGACTTCACGGTGACGCCGTCGCCGCACCACCCGCTGGGTGCCAAGGGCGTGGCCGAATCGCCGCATGTGGCCAGCATCCCGACCTTCTCGAACGCGATGGTCGATGCCTTTGCCCACCTCGGCGTCACGCATTTCGACATGCCGTATTCGGCATTCCGCGTCTGGAAGCAGCTGAAGGCATCAGGCATTGCACATTGAGTCGGGCATACGACATGCCCCTGTAGGGCGGGTCGCGACCCGCGTGCGGCCGGCTGTCACCACCGTGCCGCACCGTGCAGACCCAGGGCCGTGCTTCGGAACCCGTCGTCGCAATCGCTCGCGGGTCTCGACCCGCCCTACGTGAACCACGGTGTTTGCGGCCGAGTCGGATTGTTTTCAAGTGAACCGTTTTTCTATCGAGAGCCCGCATGGAAGTCAACATTGACAAGCAATACCCGGTCGCCGCCGGGCTGGACTGCGCGTGGCAGGTGTTGTCCGACGTCACCGCGCTGGCCACCTGCATGCCCGGCGCGCAGATCACCGAGCAAGTGGACGCCACGCATTACAAGGGCAGCGTCAAGGTCAAGGTCGGGCCGGCGGTGGCGGCTTTTGCTGGCGACATCGAGCTGCTGGCGATTGACCCCGCCACTCGCACGCTGACCCTGCTGGGCAAAGGCGCGGACAAAAGCGGCTCGTCCGCATCGATGCGGCTGGAAGCGTCGCTGGTGGCGGCCGAGGACGGCAGTTCTACCCTGGTCGGCAAGGCGGCGGTCATCATCAACGGCAAGTTTGCGCAGTTCGGCGGCCGCATGATGGCCTCGGTATCCGACGTGATCCTGGCGCAGTTTGCCGTGACCTTTTCTCAAAAAGCGCAAGCGCTGCAAGAGGCGGCTGATGCAGAAAGGGTCGCTGCTGCAACGGCAACGGCAACGGCAACTGCGGCGGAAGGCAGCACAGCATCGGCAGCGGCATCAACACCCGCCAGCACGCCCAGCCCGGCCAAACCGGCCGCTGCCATCAGCGCGCCAAAGGAGTTGAACGCCCTCGCCCTGGTCTGGATGATGTTGCGCAATTTTCTGGCCGGCCTGTTCGGCCGCAAGGCTTGAGCGCCCGCGCTAATTGCCATGTCACGCTCAACGCTTGACCTTGTGGCTCAGCCCGAGCTGCCCACGCCCGAGGGCCTGCGCGAGCGGCTGTTCCAGGCCGGTTATGTGGCCGACGAAGACCTGGCCAGCCTGGTCTGGATGGGGCTGACGCTGGAACGCCCGCTGCTGCTGGAGGGCTCGGCGGGGGTTGGCAAAACCGCGCTGGCCAGCGCCTGCGCCCGCGTGCTGCACCGGCCGCTGTTGCGCTTGCAATGCTACGAAGGGCTGGACCTGAGCCAGGCCGTCTACGAATGGAACTACAGCCGCCAATTGCTGGAAATCCGGCTGGCCGAGATGGACAGCAAGGTCGACCCGGCGGCCGCTGCCGTGACACAGCGTCGGCTGCGCGAGAGCCTGTTTTCCGAAGAATTTTTGCTGGAGCGGCCGCTCTTGCAAGCGATACGCTGCGCCCAACCGTGCGTGCTGCTGATCGACGAGATCGACCGTGCCGACGAAGCGTTTGAAGCGTTCCTGCTGGAAATGCTGTCGGAATATCAAGTCACCGTGCCCGAGATTGGCACCCTGCCGGCGCGCAGCAAGCCGCTGGTGGTGCTGACCAGCAATGGCACGCGCGACCTGTCGGACGCGCTGCGGCGGCGCTGCCTGTTTCACTACCTCGACTTCCCCTCGCTGGGGCGCGAAATGCACATCGTGCGCACCCTGGTGCCCGAAGCGGCCGGCCGGTTGGTGGAGGAAGCGGTCGCCTTTGTGCAGCGCTTGCGCCGCGAGGATCTGGAGAAAACCCCCGGTGTGGCCGAAACGCTGGACTGGGTGCGGGTGCTGTTCCACCTCGGCCACCTGAGCCTGCCGATCGACCCGGCCCTGCTGGTGCCCACGCTGGCCGCGCTGCTGAAGACCCGCAACGACCGCTGGCAAGTGACCGCCGAGCGCATCGCCAAATTGGTCGATGGCCCGCGCGTCGGCCAGGATGTGGGTGTGGCCGGAGGCATGAAGTGACGGATGGCGCGCCAGCTGCGTCGATAAGTACAAAGCCGCACAGCCTGCCGGCCAGCGACCCGCGCTTGCGCCTGGGCGAATTCGCCGCCTATCTGCGCGAGCACGGTTTTGCGCTCGGTTATGCCGAGCTGGCCCTGATGACGCGCGCCGCCGCCGCCCTGCCGCTGGAGCAATGGCCGCGCACCGAAGCGCTGTGGCGCGCCATTGCCGCCGGCAGCCACGCGCAATGGCTCAAATATGCCGAGCTGCACCGCGCCTTCTGGTTCCCCGACAAGGTCAAGGGCAGCACGCGCAGCAGCGGGCAAATGCGCCGGGCCCGCACGCTGCCCGAGTTGGTCGAACAAATGCACCGCGAGCAAGGCGATTCGGCACCGGGCCAGCAGACACAGCAGTCACAGCCACGAGGCAACGGACCCGAAGCGCAGGGCGAAGGCGAGCCCAGCAGCGCGCCGCCGCAAGCCCAAGGCGGTGCCAGCCGCACCGAAGCGCTGGAGGACCGCGACTTCAAGGACTGGCTGCCGCAGGACATCGACCGCTTCGACGCGGTGGTCGAAGACGTGCGGCGGCGCTTGCGCACCCAATTGCTGCGCCGCTGGCAGCCGCAGCGCCACAGCGGGGCCATCCACCTGCGCCGCTCGCTGCGGGCCGCGCTGGGCAGCGGTGGCGAGCTGGTGCGCTTGCATCACGTCAAGCGCCAGCGCCGCCTGCCGCGCGTGGCCCTGCTGGTCGATGTGAGCCGCTCGATGGAGGTGCATTCGCACTTCTACTTGCGGCTGGCGCGCGCCTTTGTCGAGGTGATGAACGCACGCGCCTTCATCTTTCACACCCGGCTGGCCGAGGTGACGCCGCTGATGCAGCAAAACAGCCGCCGGGTGCAGGAAAAAATCAACGCGGTGAGCTTCGGCTTTGGCGGCGGCACCCGCATCGGCAGCAGCTTGTTGACCGCCCTGCACCAGCACCTGGGCCGAGGCAGCGGCCGGCCGCTGGGCCAGGGCGACTTGTTCCTGGTCTTCAGCGACGGCTTCGATACCGACGCGCCTGAGCTGCTGGCCGACGCCTTGGCCCAAGTGCGCGCCCGCGGTGCCCGCATCTACTGGCTGCACCCGACGCAACAGCCACCCGCCTCGGCCGCCATGCAACTGGCCGCCCGGCATGTGACACGCTTCATGCCGGCGCATAACCTGGCGAGTCTGGCGCGCTTACCCGCGCTCCTCAGCTGAACACCAAAAACCGAGGCCACAAGATGGGATGTCTACTCAAACAAGGCGGCGGGCTCTTCCCCCGCCTGCGCGTGGCCGCCGTGCTGCTGGCTGCGGGCGAGGGCAAACGCATGGGCGGCGTGGCCAAATCGCTGATCACGCTGCAAGGCGTGCCGCTGATCAAGCGCCAGTTGATTGCGCTCAGCGGGGCCGGCGTGGACGAGGTGGTGGTGGTGACCGGCCATGAACGCGAGGCGGTCGAGGCTCAAGTGCAGAGCTTCCCGGTCACGCTGGCCCACAACCCGGCCTACCGGGACGGCCAGCAAGCCTCGGTGCGCACCGGCCTGCAAGCGTTGAGCGGCCCGTTCGACGTGGTGATGGTGGTGCTGGCCGACCAGCCGCTGGTCGGTGCCGCCGACCTGACCGAGCTGCTCGGCGCCTTCAAGCGCCGGCCGCACGGCCACTTGCTGGTGCCGATGGTGGCGGCAGTGGGTGAGCAAGGAGAGGAGCACAGCCCCAGCCAGCGAGGCAACCCGATCCTGTTCGACGACGTGGCGCTGGCACAAATACTCGCCAGCGACCTGCAACTCGGCTGCCGCCACCTGATCGAGCAAGCGCCCACGATGGTCTATTTGCACCCGACCCAAAACCAGCGCTTCCTCGTCGACCTCGACACCCCCGCCGACCTGCAACAACTGGCGCTGCGCACCGGCTGGCGGCTGGAGTTGCCCGAGTCATCGCAGGTTTAGCCGGAGACATCCTGTAGGGCGGGTCGCGACCCGCGTGCTGCCGGCTCGGCCATCGGGCGGCTCCAAACCGCTCCGCACCAACTTGCATGCAATCCGCCCAAATCCGCCTTGAATTGGTGCCGACAGCGCTGCTCGCGCATGCGCCGGCTTGGGCCATGCCACCGGCAGCTCCGCCCGTGAAAATACACAAAACAGCAATAGTCCATGTGAATGAACAACTTGCGATAAACATGCGGCGGGCCGGCTGAACTGGCATGTTGTATGCAATCTGACGGGGATCACCCACGTTGGAGAGCTTGCGATGATCAGTAGTATTCCGAAGCCTTTGGCGCGCTGGCTGCTTGCCGCGCCGCTGACCCTGGCCTTGACTGTGTCGATGAGCACGGCGGCGCAGGCCGAATCGGTGATCCGCTACGGCATCTCGATGGCCGACATCCCGATGACCACAGGCCAGCCGGACCGGGGCGCCGGTGCCTACCAGTTCACCGGCCACACCTTGTACGACCCGCTGGTCGCATGGGAGGCCAATATCGGCACCCGGCCGGGCAAGCTGATGCCGGGCCTGGCCACCGAATGGAAGGTGGATGCCAAGGACAACAAGATCTGGCGCTTCACTTTGCGCAAGGGCGTCAAGTTCCATGACGGCTCGGCCTTCACCGCCGACGCGGTGCTGTGGAATCTGGACAAGGTCCTGAACGACAAAGCGCCGCAGTTCGATGCCAAGCAGGCCGCGCAAGTGAAGCCGCGCATCCCGTCGATTGCCTCGTTCAAGAAGATCGACGACTACACGGTCGAGATCACCACCAAGGATGTGGACGCGCTGTTCCCGTACCAGCTGCCCTGGTTCCTGATCGGCAGCCCGACGCAATGGGAAAAGCTCGGCCGCGACTGGGCCAAGGTGGCGCTGCAGCCGTCCGGCACCGGCCCGTTCAAGCTCGACAAACTGGTGCCGCGTGAGCGCGCCGATCTGGTCAAGAACGCCACCTACTGGGACAAGACCCGGCTGGCCAAGGCGGACCGCATCGTGCTGGTGCCGATCCCCGATGCGCTGACCCGCGCCAACGCGCTGCTGAACGGCCAGGTCGACCTGATCGAGACGCCGCCGCCCGACGTGCTGCCGCAGTTGAAGGCCACCGGCTTTCGCATCGTGCAGAACGTCACGCCCCATGTCTGGCCTTATCACTTCAGCACCCAGCCGGGTTCACCGTGGACCGACATCCGCGTGCGCAAGGCGGCCAACTTGGCGGTGGACCGCGACGCCATCGTCAAGCTGCTGAACGGCCAAGCCACCGCCGCCAAGGGTCAGCTGGACGCCAGCAGCCCCTGGTTCGGCAAGCCGACGTTTGACCTGAAGTACGACCTGCCGGCAGCGCGCGCGCTGATGGCGCAGGCCGGCTACAGCCAAGCGAAACCGCTGAAGGCCAAGGTCATCATTGCGCAAGGCGGCACCGGGCAGATGCTGTCGCTGCCGATGAACGAGTACATCCAGCAAAGCCTGGCCGAAGTCGGCATCCAGATCGAATTCGAAGTGGTCGAGCTGGAGAACCTCTACCTGCACTGGCGCAGTGGCGCCAAGGCCGACATGAACGTCGGCAAGGGCATCACGGCCATCAACCTGGGTTACGTCACCGCCGATCCGTTCTACGCGCTGACCCGCTTTGCCTACGGCAAATATGTGGCGCCCAACGGCGTCAACTGGGGCGGCTACGACAACCCAAAGGTGAACGACGCGATCGACAAGATCAAGTCCAGCTTCGACGTCAAGACGCAGGACAAATTGCTCGCCTTCGTGCACCAGCAAATGGTCGACGACGCGCTGATGCTGTGGGTCGTGCATGACACCAACCCGCACGCGCTGTCGCCCAAGGTCAAGCAGTTCGTGCAGGCCCAGCATTGGTTCCAGGACCTGACCACGCTCGGGCTGTAAGCCCCAGCCCAAAGTCAAAACCCGCCACCGCGTAGGGCGGGTCGAGACCTGCGGGCTATCCCGGCAAACACCAGTGCCACGGTGGCCCGCACGCGGGTCGCGACCCGCCCTACGAAGGCTTCAGGTCGATTTGAACCACGTAGGGCGGGTCGAGACCCGCCCTACGAATCCGGATGAAGAAGCACAGCCGAAGGATCAGCCCTGCGGGGCGTTTTGCGGAGGTCAAGGAGGAAGCCGCAGCCCTAGGCTGCGCTGGAGGACACGAAGCAAAACGACCCGCCGGGCTGATCCCGCATGCAAGTCCAGCGCACGCAACGAATGACATAACTCCGGTTGCCACCAGGCACCTGGATTGCTTTTAGCCCATCACTCAGCCGACAACCGCCCATGTTCCTCTACCTGCTCAAGCGCTTGCTCTACGCCCTGCCGATTGCGCTCGGCGTCAGCTTGGTGTCTTTCACCCTGGTCTACCTGGCGCCGGGCGACCCGCTGAACGCGATTGCGCCGGCTGACGCGCCGGTCGAGGTGATCGAGGCGCTGAAGGTCAGCTACGGCCTCGACCGCCCGCTGCCGGTGCGCTACGGCTTGTGGCTGAGCCGGGCGCTGCAGGGCGACCTGGGCACCTCGATTGCCAGCGGCCGCGCGGTGGCCGGCGAGGTGATGAGCGCCGTCTCCAACACCCTCGTGCTGGCGACGGCTGCTGCCGCCGTCGGCGTCAGCTTGGGCTGCATTCTGGGCGGGCTGGCCGGCTACCGGGTCGGCAGCTGGGTGGACCGCTTGGCCAGCCTGATCTCGGTGGTCGGCGTCAGCGTGCCGCATTACTGGCTGGGGCTGGTGCTGACCATCGTGTTTTCGGTCCGGCTGGGCTGGTTGCCAGCAATGGGCGCCGGGCCGGGTGGCTCCAGCGAATGGGTCTGGGACGCTGAACATCTGCGTTATCTGGTGTTGCCGGCGGCCACGCTGTGCGTGATCCCGATGGGCATCATCACCCGCACCGTGCGGGCGCTGGTGGCCGAAACGCTGAACCAGGAATTCGTCATCGCGCTGCGGGCGCGCGGCTTGTCGGACCGCACTATTTTTCGCCATGTGGCCAAGAACGCCGCCCCCACCGTGCTGGCGGTGGCCGGCTTGCAGGTCGGCTATTTGATGGGCGGCTCCATCCTGGTGGAAACCGTGTTCGCTTGGCCGGGCACCGGCTTCTTGCTGAACACCGCCATCTTCCAGCGCGACATCCCCTTGCTGCAGGGCATTATTTTGGTGCTCTGCCTGTTCTTCGTCGCGCTGAACCTGTTGGTGGACATCGTCCAACCGCTGGTCGACCCGCGCATGGGCCGGGCTTGAAAACACCATGAACACAGCCACTGTTGTTGCCCCTGCGGCGCTGCCCAGCAGCCCCGTCAAAACTCAAAGCCAACCGAGCCGCAGCTACTGGCGGCTGGTCTCGCGGCAGATCCTGCGCGACCCGGTCACCGTCATCAGCGCGGTGCTGCTGCTGTTGATCATCGGCGCGGCGGTGTTTGCGCCCTGGTTGGCGCCGGCCGACCCGTACAAGGCCAGCATGCTGCGCCGCTTGTTGCCGATCGGCAGCCCCGGCTTCCCGCTGGGCACCGATGAACTCGGGCGCGACATGGTGTCGCGGCTGATGTATGGCGGCCGGCTGTCGCTGCTGATGGGCGTGGTGCCGGTGCTGATTGCCTTCTTTGTCGGCACCGCGATTGGCCTGCTGGCCGGTTACGTCGGCGGCAAGCTGAACATGGTGATCATGCGCACGCTCGATGTGTTTTACGCCTTCCCGTCGGTGCTGCTGGCCGTGGCCATCTCGGGCGCGCTGGGGCCGGGCATGAGCAACAGCCTGATCGCGCTGACCCTGGTGTTCGTGCCGCAAGTGGTGCGGGTAGCCGAAAGCGTGACCACGCAAGTGCGCAAGCTCGACTACATCGACGCCGCCCGCCTCAGCGGGGCCGGGCCGCTGTCCATCATCCGCGTGCACTTGCTGGGCAATGTGCTGGGGCCGGTGTTCGTCTATGCCACCGGGCTGATCAGCGTCAGCATGATTTTGGCGTCGGGCCTGTCCTTTCTGGGCCTGGGCGTGAAGCCGCCGGAAGCCGAATGGGGGCTGATGCTCAACACCTTGCGCTCGGCCATCTACCTCAACCCCTGGATCGCGGCGCTGCCGGGCCTGATGATTTTCATCACCTCGATCGCCTTCAACCTGCTGGCCGACGGCGTGCGCTCGGCGATGGAGCTGCGCCGATGAATGACCTCAACAACCTGGACCGCGACGGGCCGCTCCCGAGCGGGACTGCATCCCCTCGGGGGATCGACGACAGTAGGCTGTCGGCGAGGGGCTCGCTTGACAGAGGCGGGCCGGCTCAGCCGCTGCTGATGGTGCGCAACTTGCGCAAATACTTCCCGGTGCGCGGCGGCCTGTTCGCCCGCAACAGCCAGCAAGTGCGCGCGGTGGACGGCGTCAGCTTCAACGTGGCGAAGGGCGAAACGCTGGCCATCGTCGGGGAATCGGGCTGCGGCAAATCGACCACCGCACGGCTGATCGCCCGCCTGATGGCCCCGGACGAGGGCGAGCTGGTGTTCGACGGCGACGGTGTCGGGCAGTTCGGCGGCATGGCCTTGAAGGAGTTCCGGCGCAACCTGCAAATGGTCTTTCAGGACTCCTATGCCTCGCTGAACCCGCGCATGACCATGCTGGAAACCGTCGCCTACGGCCCGCAGGTGCACGGCGCGTCCAAGGCCGACGCACTGGCGCGGGCGGCGGCGCTGCTGGCGCGCGTCGGCCTGGCGCCTGAGCAGTTCGGCAATCGCTACCCGCATGAGCTGTCTGGCGGCCAGCGCCAGCGCGTCAACATCGCCCGCGCGCTGGCCTTCGAGCCGCGCCTGCTGATCCTTGACGAGGCGGTGGCCGCGCTGGACAAATCGGTGCAAGCGCAGGTGCTCAACCTGTTGCAGGAGCTGAAGACCGAGCGCCACCTGACCTATCTCTTCATCTCCCACGACCTGCATGTGGTGCATTACCTGGCCGACCGGGTGATGGTGATGTATTTGGGCCAGGTGGTGGAGATTGGCCCGGTCGGGGCGCTCTACACCGCGCCGCGCCACCCGTACACGAAGGCGCTGCTGTCCGCCGTGCCGTCGATGGACCCGGCAAAGCGCACCGAGCGCTCGCCGCTGGCCGGCGACCCGCCGAACCCCATCAACCCGCCGAGCGGCTGCCGGTTCAGAGATCGCTGCCCGCTGGCTCACCCGCGCTGCGCGGCCGAGGTGCCGCTGTTGCGCGAAGCCAGCGACGGCCATTTCTCTGCCTGCCATCTGGAGCATCTGCCATGACCGCCCCCCTGCTCTCAGTGCGCAATTTGAGCGTGCAATTCACCGGCCAGCGCAGCGCGCAGCGGCCGGCTCAGGCGCTCAGCGACCTGAGTTTTGATTTGGCCCCCGGCGAAGTGCTGGGTCTGCTGGGCGAATCGGGCTCGGGCAAGAGCGTCACGCTGCGCACCCTGCTGCGCTTGCACGACGCCCGCAGCAGCCTTGTGACAGGCCAGATCACGGTGGCTGGGCAAGACGTGCTGTCCCTCAAAGGCCGCGCGCTGCAGCAGTACCGCAGCGGCGTCGTCGCGATGGTGTTCCAGGAGCCGGGGCTGGCGTTCGACCCGGTCTACACCATCGGCCAGCAAATCATCGAGGTGCTGCAAGCGCATGAAGACCTGAGCTTCGACGCGGCCCGCCAGCGCGCGCTGCAGATGCTGGAGCGGGTGCAGATTCCGCAAGCGCGGCGGCGTTTTGACGCCTATCCGCATGAGCTGTCCGGCGGCATGAAGCAGCGCGCGATGATTGCGCTGGCCCTGGCCTGCGGGCCAAAGCTGTTGCTGGCGGACGAGCCGACCACGGCGCTCGACGCCACGGTGCAGATTCAGATCCTGCTGCTGCTGCGCGAGTTGCAGCGCGAAACCGGCATGTCGGTGATCTTTGTCACCCACGACATCGGCGCGGCGGTGGAAGTGGCGGACCGCGTGGCGGTGATGTATGGCGGCCGCATCGTGGAAGAAGTGCCGATTGCGCAACTGGTCAAAACGCCCCGCCACCCGTACAGCGCCGGCCTGCTGGCGGCCAGCGTCAGCGGCGAGCAGCGAGGCCAGCGCTTGCCAACGATTGCCGGCGCGCCGCCCGACTTGGCTGCCATGCCGGCCGGCTGCGCTTTTGCGCCCCGCTGCGAGCGCGCCAGCAGCGTCTGCCAGACCGAGCAACCGCCACTGCTGCGCCACAGCCGACAAGCACTAGCCTGCTGGCATCCGCTGCTGGAGTTGGAGCCGGCACAACAGCCAGCCGCGCTCGCCGTCGCCGCATGAGCAAGACGGCAGCCACCGAACCGCCGGCTCGCGTGCGCGGCCGCTTGGCGGACGACATCGGCCGCCAACTGGCCGATGAAATCATCCTGGGCCACTTCGCCCCCGGTGCCCGGCTCGACGAGGTGATGCTGGCCGAGCGCTTCAAGGTGTCGCGCACCCCGGTGCGCGAGGCGCTCAAGCAGTTGGCCGTCACCGGCCTGATCGACTACCGGCCCAACCGTGGCGCGGTGGTGGCCCAGCTCGGCGATGCGCAACTGGACGCGATGTTCGAGGCCATCGGCGAAATGGAAGCCGCCTGCGCCCGCCACGCCGCGCTGCGCATGACCGACCCCGAACGAGCCGAGTTGCGCCGCCTGCATGCGCAAGGCCGCGAGGCGATGCAGGCCCGCGACCTGGACCGCTACGACGCGCTGAACCGCGAGCTG